>NZ_AUIQ01000059.1 GCF_000423785.1 Tetragenococcus muriaticus DSM 15685
TCTTGGTTATCTTCAATCCAATCACTAGCAGCTTCTTCTGGGTCAGTACCATCTTCAATTTCTAGCATTACTTCGTTGATATCATCTTCGGTCCATTCGAAGTTATCCAATATGCTATAAACCTCTGGCATGTCATCTTCTAGCCCTTCGCGAACCATTGTATGAATACTTTCAGCATCCCCCATGGTTCCTTCTGGGTCTTCAAGATATTTTAAATCGTAACGAGAGAACATCCAATGTGGCGACCAACCAGTAATCACAATTGGATCTTCATTTTGAATCGCACTACCCAATTGTGAGGTCATCGCACCACTAGAAGAAGGAGTTACTTCCCAATCAGACAAGTTATCATAAGTATCTACTGTATCTTCAGCCGCAGCAACTACACCAGCACCTGGTTCGATACCGATAATTTCTTGGTCTGGTACTTGGTCATCCAAGTCTTCAATTGAATCTACATCCATATATTCAGGTACAACAATTCCTAATTGAGCTGCGTCTGGCAAGTTTGGACCTAAGTCTTCCACTTGGTCTCCAAATTCTTCGTATTGTGCTTCGTGAGTCACTGGTAGCCAACCTGCAACCATACCATCAGATTCACCATTAGCTACTGCTTCCCACATTACAGCATTATCTAAAGGTGTGATGTTTACATTATAACCCATATCTTCTAACACTTGAGCCACAACGTTTGTAGAAGCAACTTCTGTATCCCATTCTACATAGGACAATTCAACAGTGTCACCACCGCCATTGCCGCCACCTTCTGCATCATCGCCACCGCCGTTACTACACGCGGCTAATAAAAATGCTGAACTTAATGCTAACATACCTACTAACTTCTTCTTCAAAATAAACATCCTTTCATAATTTCTATTCATTGAATAAATCACAGGCGTAAACCTGTCTCATTCTATTTTTGCTTAATCTCTAACATATTTTAATCTTCACTTGAGCTACTGCCACTGGTATTCAAATTTTGTGTAAAACGGTCCATAATAATCGCCAAGATAACGATTGCTATACCATAAACAAAACCATTACCTACTTGTGAACGTTGAACAGCGGATAATACGCCTTGTCCAAGTCCAGGGGCTCCGATCATAGAAGCAATAACAACCATGGATAGAGCAAGCATCAAGGTTTGGTTAATACCGGCAAAGATATTCCCCATAGCTAAAGGCATTTCTAACTTAAATAATTTTTGCCAAGCTGTACCACCAAAAGAATCAGAAGCCTCTACTAATTCAACAGGAACTTGACGAATTCCTAAGTTGGTCATCCGTACGGTTGGCGGTAAGGAAAAGATCACAGAAGCAAATACTCCAGGCACCATGCCGATACCAAAGAAAGCCACCGCTGGAATCAAATAAACAAAACCTGGCATGGTCTGCATGAAGTCAAGTATTGGTGTAATAATACTTTTGGCAATTTCGCTTTTTGACATCAAAATCCCTGAAGGAACACCAATAATGACCGAAATCAGACTAGAAACAATAACCAATGTAAGAGTACTCATCAAATCAGACCATAAGTCTTGATTGTAAATAAGCAATAAACCTAACAACGTAAAGGTCGGCAATTGCCATTTTTTATTGTTTAAGAAAAACGCAGCAACAGTTATGATGACAATAAACAACAAAGGATGGATCGCTGACAATCCAGTTGTCATGGCATCCATTATATTTTGTCCCAGTGTTTGTAAGAATGAGAAAAATGCTGCCCAGTGCTCAGTTAACCAGTCAACAACATTGTCTACCCATTCCGACATCGGAAGTTCATTTTGTAGAAAATCAAGCATCAGCGCTCACTCCTTCCTTATCCGCTGCTTCTTCGGTTTCAGTGGTACTCTGACTGTCATTGGCATTGGTATCTGTATCGGTCATTGCACCAATTACGCTACCACGAACCACAACACCGACAACACGATCTTCTTCATCCACAACAGCAAGAGGTGCGGCAGAGTCGTAAATCATATCAAAAATATCTGTTACCAATGTATCTTTTTCGACTTTTCGCACATTTTTCTCTAACACTTCTTTTAAAGGTGTTTCGTTTTTACGAGCATTCAAAGCTTGTTCAGCTGTCAAACTACCTTTAAGATAACGTCCTCGATCCACCGCTAGTAACATACTGATTTCTTCTTTACGCATCCGTTGCAGAGCAACATTAGGGCCATCCGCTTCTACATTAATCGTCAAAGCAGGTTCCATAATATTTTCAGCAGTTAAGACCTTAGAACGGTCAATATCTTCGGTAAACTCACGAACAAAGTCATTTGCTGGATGAGTTAAGATTTCTTCTCCAGTACCAATTTGCATAACCTCACCATCACGCATCAAAGCGATACGATCACCAATACGTAAAGCTTCGTTTAAATCGTGGGTGATAAAGATAATGGTTTTTTGTACTTTTTCTTGCAAGTCCATTAAATCATCTTGCATATCCCGGCGAATCAAAGGATCCAAAGCAGAAAACGCTTCGTACATTAATAAAATTTCTGGATCGTTAGCTAATGCCCGAGCCAAACCGACACGTTGTTGCATCCCACCAGATAATTGGTTAGGATATTGGTCTTTAACTGAAAGCAGACCAGAATTATCCAAAGCTGCTTCAGCTTTTTGACGACGTTCTTCTTTACCAACGCCACGTACTTCTAAGCCGTATTCCGTATTTTGTAAAATCGTCCTTTGCGGAAATAAACCGAAGTTTTGAAACACCATATTCAATTTCGTTCGACGAACTTCTCGTAAATCTTCTTTTGACATTTTTGAGACATCTTCGTCATCAATGTAAACTGCACCAGACGTTGGTTCAATCAAACGATTGATCATTCGTACTAAAGTAGATTTCCCACTTCCTGATAAGCCCATGATTACAAAAACTTCGCCTTCATTTACATCAAAACTGACATCATGTACCCCTACAGTTGCGCCAGTTTCTTTTAAAATATCTTGTTTTGACTTTCCGGCTTTTACCTGTTCAAGGGCTTGTTGGGTTCTTCGACCAAATATTTTGGTCAAATGTTCTATTCGAACTTTTGTACTCAAAAGTAAACACTCCCTTTTTTATATTTTTTTACCAACGCAAGTGACTATACTAAAGTAACATCAAGTTGTCATTTTGTCAAAAAAAAGTGGAATATTCTTCACACTTTCTTCTAAACTAGCTCATTCAATAAAAACACGGCATAGACAACAAAGTATCAGGCATTATTTTTTTACTGCTTTTAAAAAGAATACCATAAACCTCATTAAAAAGAAAATAACTTGTCTAATTTTTCTGAATACTTTAGAGGATTGAAAAAAGAAAAACATTGCATGATAATAACTTTAGGAGGTAAAAGCTTATGCAAAAAATAGCTATTATTGGTGGAGGTATTATTGGTATTACTCTAGCGAATTATTTAGACACAACAAAATACGATGTTACTTTATTTGATGAAGGAAAAGGCCAAGCTACAAAAGCCAGCGCGGGAATTATTTCCCCCTGGTTATCTAAACGTAGAAATAAACGCTGGTATCGTTTAGCTAAAGATGGCGCGGCATTTTTGCAAAAACTAGCTACTGATATGAATCTCTCGCAAGAGATATACGCCAAAAATGGTACTATTCTTTTACGATCAAAAGGTCTAGCAGACTTAGCTAATTTAGCAGAACAACGGAAAAAAGATGCGCCAGAAATCGGAGATATTGAACTGCTTTCTTCCTATCAAACAGCTAGTAAGCTTCCGCTATTAGCCCCACAAGAATCCTTATACGTTTCTGGAGGTGCACGACTTAACGGATTGCTTTATCTAGAATATATGAAAAAATTAGCAGTTCAAAAACAAGTAAACTTTATCAACGAAAAAGCAGTATTAAAAAGAAAAAACGATCACTGGCAAATCAGCACTCAAAATCACCAAATTTCAGCTGATAATGTCATAATAACAGCAGGTCCCAATTGCAAGCCATTATTAGAACCGCTCGGCTATCAAGTAGATCTTAGACCACAAAAAGGACAGCTCATTGTCTTTAACACGGCACAGACAGAAAGTTACCAATGGCCCGTAGCTATGCTAGATAATGAAGCAGATTTGATTCCAGCCAACAAGGGGCAAATTATTATTGGAGCAACACATGAAGATGAAGCTCAATGGGATTTACAGCCAACAAAAGAAGCTTTCGAGCGATTAACGGAGAATAGCAAAAACTTTTTACAGTTCCCTGAAAAACTTTTAAAAAACTCTTTTGGCTATCGGATCGGCACACGAGCTTATACTTCAGACTTCGCCCCTTTCTTTGGCTCTTTAGCCGATGGACCCTCCCTTTTTGTGGCTAGTGGTTTGGGTTCTTCAGGATTAACAACCGGTCCTTATATTGGTTACTTATTAGCGAACTTTTTTAATATAGGAAGCTGGCCAAAAAAGGACTATCAAAAACCTCTAAGTACTTATATTCAAGAAAGAACTACTCTATAAAAAATAGCCGGAATACTTTTAAAAAACATTCCGGCTATTTTTCAGTATTAAATTATCCTTTTGCTTTACGCCAAAAAGTTGGATAATCTTTCTTTTCGTCAAGGTTAAATCGAATGATTTCATAAAGTAATGAGTAGTTTACGGGCTCTTCCCACTTTATAGTAAAAGTACTTTTCCTTTGTTCGTAACCACAATCCTCAATTTTTTTAAAGAATTTTTTCATCCCTGCGACTTCTGGTGAGACAGCGATATGTTTTTTAGTCTTATTGAAAGAAATGATAAATGTTCCTTTATAGCTAAATATTGGCTGGTTCCATTTAAAAATCAACTGTAACTGTGGAAACTCTGTTTGAATCGTTCTTATAAGTTCGCTAAACTTTTCTTTATTTGCATCATTTTCAATCGTCGCAATATATTCTTTTAAGTCCTGCATGGGCAACTCCTTTTTATTTTATTATATCTTGATAATAGCAAAAGTATACAAAAATGCTCGTAAAACCAGTAAACTAGCTTTACGAGCATTCATTTTAAAATAATGGAACAACTGATCCTTGAAATTCCTCTTCCATATAATCTTTTGCATTATCACTTTGCATTGCATCTACTAAAGCTTCAGTAGCCGGATCATCTTCATCACCATTTCGTACAGCTATAATATTTGCATAAGTTTGTGCTGCATCAGAATCCTCTTCTTCAATATCTAATGCGTCCTCTTCTACATCAAAGTCAGCTTCTGCTGCATAATTTCCATTAATAACTGCAAGGTCTACGTCCTGTACGGTCCGAGGGATTTGAGAAGCTTCTAGTTCTGTCAGCTCTAAATCGTTAGGATTATCTTCAATATCATTAACAGTCGCTGTAATACCGCTATCCTCTGCTAATTGAATCAAGCCAGCATCCTCTAATAGCAATAAAGCTCGGGCGCCATTTGTTGCGTCATTAGGAATCGCAATTTCTGCCCCATCTTCAATATCATCAATAGATTCAGTTTGACCTGGGTATAAGCCTAATGGTTCAAAATGAATCTCAGCTGCCGAAATCAAATCGGTATCATTTTCCTCATTAAAATTATCTAAATACGGCTCGTGCTGAAAGAAATTAGCATCAAGATCACCATCAGCCAATGCTTGGTTCGGCAATACATATTCATCAAATACTTCGACTTCCAAATCATATCCTTCCTCAGCCAGATCATCTTCTACCTGATTTAAAATTTCAGCATGCGGGGTAGAACTCGCTCCTACTGTTAATGTTTCATTATCACCCTCACCAGAACCGCTATCGTCTCCAGCACAAGCAGCTAACCCAAAAACAGTTATTCCAAACACTCCGGCGTATAACGCTTTTTTCCAACTTTTTTTCATCTTCAATCTCCTCCTAATTTTTTGCACACGAACAAAAGATCCAATGTTTATTATAAAAAAAACCCTTCTACCAGAAAATCTGATAAAAGGGTGAACATTCACGGTACCACCTTATGTTATAGAAGTTTATACTTCTCTCTGCCCATCTCAAAGCAAGAAATGGCGTTCAAGATAACGATTGAACCTTTCGAAACCATCTACATATCGATGGTTTATCCTCAGAGACCATCTTCATTTCGCCTTTCATGATCTTTTTCACCTACCAAGATCTCTCTGAATAAAAAGCAACGAAATTACTCTTCTCATCTACGGAATTCTCATGTGCTTTGTTACATCGTAATTTACACTAGAAATAATACACTGTCAAGTCCCTTATAAAGTGAAGTTCTCAAACTTCACTTTATTCTCTAACTAAAGCTTGGGTGCTATATCTGAAAGAATCACCAACCATCCTCGAAACATGATCATCAAGTGCCTCTCCTTTCACTCCTTTTGCCGCAATTTTGGTAATTAAAACAGTAAGTGCCTCATCTGTGATATATACCTGTTCATTTACGGGTAAACCATTAACGATCAAATTGGTAGCTTCCTTTAGAGAAACGTTAATTTTTTCCCAACTCTTTAAATCGGCAGGTATACCGTATAAGAAAGCTCCTTCACAAACGGTCATTAATTCCTCTTTAAGCAAGCTAAGCACACAATCTAAATGTAAAATCGAAGGATGTAAACGGATCGACACCACTTTATAATCAAATGGTTCTAGTAGTTGCTTTGACCAATAAATACCATTTAATTTGTTAGCTAATCCAGAATGATCAACAAAAACAGTTCTTCCTAAAACAACGACATCACCGCCTTAGATAAACGGACCAACTTCACTATTTTCACCTTACTATTTTCTGGATCTTCAGGGAAGCAAAACTGGGACCGGGACAAAACAACGGTTTTTAAAGGCGCAAATTCACTCACGACCGTTGTTTTACTCATCAAATCCCTTCCTTATTGTTGTTTATTTACCAAGTTAAAAAAAGACCAAACTCCTATATAGCAAGAGTTTAGCCTGGTTTTAAATTTCTTATTCTTCTTCGTCAGCCATGAAAGTGTTAAATACTTCTTCAATCATGTCCCATTCTTTGTCGGTTTCAATTTGCTCTAAATCGCCTTCTGTGCCTTCTTCGTTTTCAGTATAAGCATAAGCTTGCAATTCAACTTCTTCATCTTCATCAGCACTCGCTGGGTATAATAATACATAATTGCGTCCAAATTCTTCTTGGCCGTCAATTGTAAGTAAAATTTCGTATAGCGTTTCATTGCCTTCTTCATCAACTAAAGTAATTTGTTCATGCTCATTATGATCGTGATCATGATCATGTGTATGTTCTGACATTTATTTTATTCTCCTCTTTTATATCTTTCTTAATTTGCTGCAGAATCTAAATAGTTCTGCAAAATAACTACAGCTGCTAATTTATCAATCACTTTTTTTCTTTTCTTTCTAGACGTATCTGCTTGCTCAACTAGCATCCGTTCAGCCTGCACGGTAGTCAAACGTTCATCTTGATAAACTACTGGCAGCTGATACTGTTCTTTTAACTTTGTTCCATATTCTATTGAAGCTTCCGCTCTAAATCCGATAGAGTTATTCATATTTTTGGGTAGACCCACAACAAACTGTTCAATCTCATATTGATCAACCAATTCCTTTAAACGGGTAAAGCCAAACTCGCCTTCTTCTTCATTGATTGGTATAATTTCAATGCCTTGAGCTGTCCAACCTAACGGGTCACTGATTGCTATACCAACGGTTTTTGAACCTACATCTAATCCCATACTACGCATTATAAATTGACTCCATGATTTTCTAAATAAAAGCGAATTAAAACTTCTAATACTTCATCACGTTCATGACGACGAATCAAATTACGCGCGTCGCGATAACGCGGAATGTACGCTGGGTCTCCTGACAACAAATACCCTACAATTTGATTAATTGGGTTGTAGCCCTTTTCTTCAAGCGCACGGTATACAATCGCAAGTGTTTCGCTAACTTCTTTTTTACGACTGTCGTCAAAATCAAAACGTACCGTTTCGTCTTTATACCCCATTCACTTGACACCTCTTTCTCCTAATTGTTCCCTTATTCTCTTTTCTATTGTACTAAACAAATTGGGAAACTACAAACATCTATTGTCCATCTTCTAACAATATAACGAAAAAATATGATAATTCTGTGAATTTTTAGAATTTTTAAAACCTACATGTAAGTCGAAAAAAGTCCTGTCTCTTCTTATTTATTAAAAGAAAAGAGCAAGACTTCAAATAACTATTCTTCTGAGGATAAATCGAAACGATCATTACTATTTAAAAAATAAATCAGTGTTTGTAACTCGTTGGTTAAGTCCACATTTTGAATTAAAACATTGGACGGTGCTGAAATACGTGCTGGCGTGAAATTCAAAATTCCTTTAATACCAGCTTCAACTAAATGATTAACCACGTCCTGCGCATTAGATGCCGGTACGGTCAAAATGGCGATTTCGATGCGTTGAATTTCAATTTGTTCTACCATATCAGACATTGGATATACAGGGATGCCATCAACGATCCGACCTACAATGTCTTGATTAACATCAAATGCTGCACTCACCCGGATACTGTTACTTTGATGAAATTTATATTTTAACAAAGCACTACCTAGATTTCCTACACCGACTAAGGCAACATTGGTCATTTCATCGTCACTTAAAGTTTTAGCAAAAAATTGCATTAAGCTTTCTACGTCATAACCATAGCCGCGCTTACCTAATTCGCCAAAATAAGAAAAGTCACGACGTATCGTCGCACTATCGACTTGGACGGCTTCACTTAACTCAGTTGAGGAAACCTTTGCCTTTCCAGCATCGTTTAAAATTCGTAAATAACGGTAATACAAAGGTAACCGTTTTGCAGTTGCTTTGGGAATACTATTTTCTTTCACTTTCTAGCCCTCCATATTGTGAAAAATTCACTTATAACATGTAGTATCATAACAGATAAAAACGAAAAAAAGCAATTTGATTGCTCAGATTGTTGCAAAATTTTTCAAAAGCGATAAAAAGCGCGATTTGCTCTATCTTTCGAACGTTAATAAATTATGATACACTATCATTTACGGATACATAAAATCAAGGAAAACTAAGGCGAGGATATTATGATTTTATTACAGGCAAACCAAATTGCTCGACGATTTGGAGCAGAAACTTTATTCGAAAATATACAATTAGAGATTAGTAGTCAAGCACGTATCGGCTTAGTGGGCCGAAACGGTGCAGGAAAGTCTACTTTATTAAAAATCATTGCCGGCATTGAAGAACCCGATCAGGGAACAATGACTAAAACGAAAAATGTCACTTTGGGATATTTAGCTCAAGATACAGGCTTAGATTCTACAAAGACTGTATGGGAAGAAATGCTTGAAGCTTTTTTTGAGGTACGCCAAATTGAAAAACGTATGCATGAATTAGAAATCCAGATTAGTCAAATATCTCCTGAAGATAAAGATTATGAAGCAACCCTCACCCAATACGATCGTCTACAACAAGAGTTCATCGAAAAAAACGGTTACGGATATGAAAATGAAATGCGTGCAGTTTTGCATGGCTTTCAATTTGATGAGTCTTTTTACGAAAAACCAACCAACACTCTTTCCGGAGGACAAAAAACACGATTAGCTTTAGCTAAAAAACTTTTACAAAGACCTGATATTCTAATCTTAGACGAGCCCACCAATCATTTAGATATAAAAACACTTAATTGGTTAGAAGGTTACCTACAAAATTATCGTGGAGCCTTATTAATTGTTTCCCACGACCGGTACTTCTTAGACAAAGTTGTTACTGAAACCTATGAAATTAGTCGAAGTGAAATGCAACATTTCAAAGGAAACTATAGCCGTTACTTAGAACTAAAAGAACAACAATTAGCGAGCCAGTGGAAAGCTTATGAAAAGCAACAAGCTGAAATTAGTAAATTAGAAGATTTTATAGCTAAAAATATCGTTCGCGCTTCGACTACTAAACGGGCCCAGAGTCGAAGAAAACAATTAGAAAAAATAGAAAAAATGGAACGTCCCCAAGGGAAAGAGAAATCAGCAAACTTTTTATTTCATATAACCAAAACTTCAGGAAATATTGTGTTTCACTTAGAAAATGGCGCTATCGGCTATGATAGTCACATTGTATCTGAACCTATTGATTTAGACATCAAACGACAAGAAGCGATTGCTCTAATAGGACCTAACGGTATTGGTAAATCGACCTTGTTAAAATCAATAATTGGTGAAATTCCTTTTGTTAAAGGAGAAGAACACTTTGGAACGAACGTAACGACTGATTATTATGACCAAGGACAAGAAGAATTAAACCAAAATAAAACGATTTTAGCTGAATTGTGGGACGAACATCCCACAACTCCTGAAGTCGATATTCGCCGAATGTTAGGCAGCTTCTTATTTTCTGGAGAAGACGTAGATAAATCCATTTCCCAGCTAAGCGGTGGTGAAAAAGCGCGTGTATCTTTAGCCAAACTAGCCATGGAGCAAAAAAACTTTTTAGTTTTAGACGAGCCAACGAATCATTTAGATATTGATAATAAAGAAGTTCTAGAAAACGCTTTGATCGATTATAAAGGAACTCTTTTTTTCGTTTCTCATGATCGCTATTTTATCAACCGAATTGCGACTAAGATCGTCGAACTATCAGAAGATGGAACGCGTCTTTATTTAGGCGATTATGACTATTATCTAGAAAAAAAGCAAGAAGAAGAAGAGTTAGCTGAATATGAAAAAGAAGAAGAACCCCAAGAAAAAACAATATCTGCTGGTAAAAAAAATTTTGTGCAATCAAAAGAGCAGCAAAAACAAATACGCTCCTTGCAACGAAAAGTGACCCAAATTGAAGAACAGTTAACCACGACAGAAGAAAAAATAAAACAAATTGAAAGCAAAATGACCGATTCAGAAAATTTGGACGATCCTGTAAAATTAAACGAATTAGATCAAGAGTTACAAAATACAAGACAGCAACAAGAAGAACTTACTGAAGAATGGGAAAATGTTAGTCTACAACTAGAAGAACTGGAAAACTAATAATAACTCAAGTTTCGCACACCAAATTCGGTAGATAAGCCTTGATATAATTGGGCAGCGTATCGATCCAGAGCTGCAGTTGACTTTCAATGAAGTCTTGTAGTTTATGACTCGCTTTTTCACTGACTGCTTGCAAAATGTCCATTAGTTCTAATAAAGCCACCGACCAGTCAAGTTCTTTTATTTGGTCAGCAAGTTCATAAAATAAGCCGCCTAAGGTCCGCTCGTCATTGGCACAGCGTTGTTGCCAACTTAATAAGATGTAGCGCGTGAACACAATGGTGGTATGACAAATCAAGGCTTGATAATTGCGCGTTTGGGTTTCTTGTGACAAATGAAGGAGAGATTTGGAAACTTTAAAGAA
>NZ_AUIQ01000060.1 GCF_000423785.1 Tetragenococcus muriaticus DSM 15685
ATTGCGAACCATCGTCTGGAAGATGTGGAAGGTTCCCTACAAGAGACAATGGGGATTACAAAAGTTAGGTGTAAATAAGAGCTTAGCTAAACTAACATCGTACGCAGGAAACCACTACCAGTGGGTAGCTACCAAAACCTGTGTAAGAAGGGCAATAACTAAACAAAAACTAGGCCAAGCAGGCCTAGTCAGTTGTTTAGATTACTACCAATATAGACATAACATATATTCATAATGGAGTCGCCGGATACGGAACCGTATGTCCAGGTGACGTGAGAGGGCGATTGATTTCGCCCTACTCGATTAGTGTGAACTGAACCTTTGAATGCCATTTGTTAGAAATTGGAAATTTAGAACGCTTTTCGACCGATTTTGTTTTTTCACTTAGATGTGTGTAAGCAGAAGTAAATTTTTATGGCACATTTATTAACGAAATAGATAGAAAAATTTTAAAACATTCACTTGAATTAGGCTTGCGTCTATGTAAAGAAGAGATACTCTAAGAAATAAACTAATTGAAAAAGAAGTAAAGCTTTAGAAATTAGTTCTAGACTTTCTTCAATTTTATTTTCCGGAATAGGCTTGTCCTTCTAAAGTATCCATAGCTAATACAGGATTGGAATGATAATTTACAAGAATTGTTTGTTATGGTAATTTATAAAAAATTGAATACAAGGGAGACACGGGTATGGAGTTAAATTTTAGGGAGATTAAAAATGAAGATTTTACTAACTGTGCTGAAAATTTAGTGGTAGCATATAGTGGAGAGCCGTGGAATAATATATGGACTAAGAAAGAGGCGCTACTTAGAATTGAAGCTACAATGAGTGGCTTTAATGCTAGAGGATACGTGGTTGAAAAAAACGATAAAGTTATTGCAATGTGTTTAGGTAGAATTGACTATTATTTTAGCGATTGGAGTCAATTTTGTATTGATGAAATTAATGTAGTTCCTGGTTATCAAGGAAAAGGAGTTGGTAAAAAACTCTTAACCTTTGTTTCTGATATAATGAAAAATGATGAGATCAATAGTATTTTCCTTATCACAGGTGGAGAGCGAGCAGCTAAATTTTATAAAAGCAATGGGTTTGTAAAATCAAAAGATGGGATAATGATGGAATATGACCTACAGAAGGGTTAATAATAAAAAGTTAAAAATGAACTAATGCTTCACTAATTTTTCTGTTAGAAACTATTGTACAGCTTAATTTTATGTTATATGTAAGGTGCATATTCTAAAAAACTCAATAAATACATGTCAACGTGTACTAAAAAATCCAAATATAATACTCTAAAGTTTAATTAGACAATCTTAATGTGTATTTTTTATAATAGTATATTTTTCCAAAATGTTAGCGGAGTAGTCGCAGCTACTCCGCTTCATACTGTAACTTATTTTTCTCACTTGAGCCCCATGATTTTTTAATGGCATATTGAATGCTATTTGTTAGAAATTGGAAAAGACGAAAAAAAGAAGGTATAATAGAAAAAAGATGCTGTATGTTCGATAATAAAGCGATTACTAAAATGTTGAATCGAGGTGAAACGTATTGAATAAGAGAATGGAAAAGATTTATCAATATACCATACAAAAAAGTGACTCTAATTCATATGGCGAAGTAGCTGTTACTACAAATGAAATTGCTCAAGCGTTAGCTATTCAACGAAGTAATGCCAGTAAGGATTTAAACCAATTAGTACGCGCTGGAAAGTTGATTAAAACAGAAAGTCGGCCGGTGAAGTATTTATTAAACCAAGATATGCCTGTAGATCAGTATGTTGAAAGTTATAAACAAGAACGAGCTCCTCGAACAAAACAACAACCACAGCATGTACAGACCCCATTTATATCCAATGAAGATGTTTTTTCTAAAATTATTGGGATTAATGGTAGTATGAAAAATGCAGGAGAGCAAGCAAAAGCGGCTATTTTGTATCCGCCCAAGGGGTTAAATTGCTTAATAACTGGTCCCACAGGATCGGGCAAAACATATTTTGCACATGCGATGTTCCAGTTTGCAAAATCAAATAATGTTATTGAAGCTGACAAGGAACTAATTGTTTTTAATTGTGCTGATTATGCCAATAATCCAGAACTTTTGATGAGCCATTTATTTGGTTATGCTAAAGGAGCATTTACGGGAGCCGATGAAGAAAAAAAGGGAGTTATCGACCAAGCTAACCGTAGTATGCTCTTTCTAGATGAAATCCATCGTTTGCCTCCAGAAGGTCAAGAAATGATTTTTTACTTTATGGATCACGGAACGTATAGTCGTTTAGGAGAAACGGGAAAGCATCATTCTGCTGAAGTTCGAATTATTGGCGCAACGACTGAGGATCCTAACTCTAGCTTATTGGATACTTTTGTTCGACGAATACCGATTAATATTCAATTGCCTTCTTTTGGCTCACGCCCGGCTTTTGAAAAAGTTGATTTAGTAAAAGTCATGGTTTCTCATGAAGCTCATCGTATTCAACGGACAATTTCTTTAACTGAAGATGTGGTTAAAGCACTAATTGGTAGCGTTAGTTATGGTAATATCGGGCAATTAAAATCAAATGTTCAGTTAGTTTGCGCTAGAGGGTTTTTAAATCATATGCACGAAGAACAAATTGATATCTGGATTGAAGATGTGCCAGAAGGTATTCGTTCTGGTTTAATTCTTCTGGCTGATAATCGGGAAACTTCAACAGAACTTTCCCAAAACCTTGAGTCCAAATTAGTCATTCAACCAAATGAAGACAGTTTAAGTATTCAAACGGATTCTTATGAACTCCCTTATAATTTATATGATATTATTGGAGATAAAGCTGAACTATTGAAAGCTGATGGTATTGATCAAGAAACAATCAACCATTTTATTTCGACTGATATTAATGTTCATTTAAAGTCTTTTTATAAGGATCACGGATTTTCTTTCTATGCGGATAATAAGTTAAGTGAGTTTGTGGATCGGAAAATTATTGAATTAACAAATCGAATTTACTCCATGGTAACCAAACGCTTAGGAAGTGATTTTCAATCGAATTTTGTGTATGCGATGAGTCTACATATTAGTTCTTTTCTTAAAAAGCTACAATTAGGAGAAAAAAGAGAGGCCAATGACAATATAAGGGAAATGGTTACAGCTTATCCTGAAGAATTAAAACTAGCTCAAGATATCCGTGAATATATTGGAGAATGGTTTAGTCTCTCGATTCCAGAAAGTGAAATTTACTATTTAGCTGTTTTATTAGTCTCTTTGAGGAGTGCTTCACAAGTCGGGCGAATTGGTGTTGTTGTTGGTGCACATGGAAATAGTACAGCAACAAGTATGGTGGAAGTGGTTAAACAGTTACTAGATATCGATCAAGTAGCAGCAGTAGATATGCCCCTTGATATGCCGCCTAAAGTTGCTGTTGAAAAATTAAAACAAGCGGTACTTTCGGTTAATGAAGGTAGTGGCGTTTTATTATTAGTAGATATGGGCTCTTTAGTCACTTTTAACGAACAGATTCAAAGAGAAACTGGGGTGTTTGTGCACACCATTGATATGGTGACGACACCGTTAGTTTTAGAATCTGTGCGCAAAGCTTCGGTTTTTGGCACCAGTTTGGATGATCTTTATGAGTCATTAAAAAACTTTCACGGCTATAGTACTTTGGACTCATTGCCTGCGTCTTTGACAGAAAACCATTTGCCTAAAGCTATTCTTGCGATTTGTGCTTCGGGGGAAGGAACAGCGATTCATATTAAAGAAATGATTCAGTCTACTCTTGCTAAAAAACAAATGCCCGATATTGAAGTCCTTACGATTTCAGCAGTTGAACTAGAGCAAAGACTCCCTGAAATTCAAAAGCAGTACCAAGTGATTGCAGCAACCGGAGTGATGGACCCACAGCTGGCTGCTCCATTTATTACATTAGAAAATTTTATTACACAAAATACAGATGAATTAATTGATAAGCTTCTTTTGAATCATCAAGAATTAACCACGACAGAACCGGTAGAATTTAGTGACAGTAAAACAAAAGAAGTATGTTTAGATTATTTGGAAAAGAATTTTACCTTTCTAAACCCACAAAAACTCATTGATCCTTTACTACAATTTACTAAAGATATTATGGAAAATTGGCAAATAGAAAAGCAAGAACAAGGTTTTTTCATTAATTTTCTTTTACACGCTGCGGGTATGGTTGAGCGAGTGGTTTTACAACAACCATTAACAGCGACTGAAGAAGAAAAAGAGAATTTAAAAAATGATTCAGAATATGAAGCATTACATGTCCAAGTCTTATCTTTGAGTCGAGTGTTAAATCTTGTTTTTCCAAAAGCTGAAGAAGTTTATTTGCTAGATTTAATTGAACGTCAAATAGGAAAATGAGATTATTTAATACACTAAAAGATACACAACATATTGTGTATCTTTTAGTGTATTTTTTTAGTTTGTTTTAAAGAGCGCTATGACAACAGTGTATTATTTTGTTTTTGGCACATAAATTGCTACTAGAATAAAGGAGGAGGTGTATGGGCTAATAAATCAAGTAAATTAAGGAGGCGATCAAAGTTTGGAAATTCGTTTAGCACGTATCGATGACCGCTTAATTCATGGTCAGGTGACAACGTCATGGACCAAACGAACGGATATTAACCGCATTATTGTAGTTAGTGATACAGTTGCGTTCGATCATTTAAGTAAATTTCTTTTACAACAAGCGGCTCCGCCTGGTATTAATGCAAACGTTGTTACAGTGCAGAGAATGTTGGAAGCCTTCAATAGTCAATTGTTTAAAACGCAAAAAGTCATGCTCTTATTTACGAATCCGCAAGATGTAGAAAAATTGGTACGCGGCGGAATTCAATTAAAATCATTAAATATCGGTGGTATGCGTTTTGAAAATGGAAAGCAGATGATTACCAATTTTGTTTCGGTAAACGAAAAAGATCAAACTTCCTTTCACTTTTTGGCTAAACAAGGAATTGAACTAGAAGTTCGTAAAGTTCCAACGGATCGCAAAGTTAATTTGATTGATTTGTTGGATAAAAAAGAAAAAGCAAAGTAATCAAATTTGAAAATTAGGAGGTAAGAACATGGTAGGTATTGTCTTAGCAAGTCATGGTGATTTTGCTGAAGGTATTTTAGAGTCGGCAACAATGATTTTTGGCGAACAAGAAAATGTTGCAGCTTGTGTGTTAAAACCAAGTGAAGGCCCAGATGACATCAAAAAGAAGATGAATGAAGCGATTGATTCATTTGATGATCAAGATGAAGTTCTGTTTTTGATTGATCTGTGGGGTGGCACACCATTTAATCAAGCCAACAGTTTATATGAAGAACATAAAGACAAGTGGGCAATTGTAGCAGGTATGAATTTACCTATGGTCATTGAAGCTTATGCTTCCAGACTTTCAATGGATTCTGCTCAACAGATAGCATCTGCTATCATTCCTAGTGGAAAAGATGGGGTTAAAGTAAAACCAGAAGAGTTAGCTCCAGCTGAAAACGAGGATGCAGAAGAAGATGAATTAGGAGAGTTGGCAGAACCTAAAGGCTCTTTACCTGAAGGAACTGTTGTTGGTGATGGGAAAATAGAGTATGTATTAGCTCGTATTGATTCACGTCTTTTGCATGGTCAAGTTGCGACAAACTGGGCCAAAGCGACTAATCCTAACCGGATTATCGTAGTTAGTGATACTGTTGCTCAAGATAGTCTACGAAAAAGTTTAATCGAACAAGCGGCGCCACCAGGCGTAAAAGCAAACGTTGTACCAATTGAAAAAATGGTAGAAGTAGATAACGATCCTCGTTTTGGTAAGACAAGAGCCTTATTGCTTTTTGAAAATCCAGAAGATATGTTAAAAGCAATCGAGGGTGGCTTAAGTATTCATGAAGTAAATATTGGTTCTATGGCGCATTCCAAGGGGAAAGTTGTAGTAAACAATGTCATCTCAATGGATGAAAATGATATTGAATCATATGAACGTATGGAAGAGTTAGGTGTGAAGTTTGATGTCCGTAAAGTTCCAAGTGATTCGAGCGGTCGTTTGAACGACTTACTTAAAAAAGCAAAAGCAGGGTTGCAAAACGCTGGTTAAAAAAGAATAGAGATGAATTAGGAGGTTTATTATGTCAGATTTAAATGCAATTCAAATGATATTGGTCGTAATTGTTGCATTTTTTGCTGGTATGGATGGAATTTTGGACCAGTTCCAATTTCACCAACCATTAGTTGCATGTACATTAATTGGGCTTGTAACTGGCAATTTGGAAATTTCTGTTATGTTAGGTGGTTCCTTGCAAATGATTGCTTTAGGTTGGGCTAACGTTGGGGCAGCTATTGCTCCAGATGCTGCGTTGGCGTCTATTGCTTCTGCAATTATTCTTGTTTTAGGTGGCCAGGAACAAGCAGGTATTTCGACAGCGATTGCTGTTGCAATTCCTTTAGCTGTAGCAGGTCTATTTTTGACAATGATCGTTCGTACGCTTGCAGTCCCAGTTGTTCATGGTATGGACAAAGCGGCTGAATCAGGAAGTTATCGACAAATTGAATGGTTGCATGTTTTGGCCGTTTGTATGCAAGGGCTACGTATTGCTATTCCGGCTGGAGCCTTGTTATTTATTCCTGCAACGACTGTTCGTCAATTTTTGGAATCAATGCCAGATTGGTTAAATGAAGGTATGGAAATTGGTGGTGGCATGGTTGTTGCTGTTGGTTATGCAATGGTTATCAATATGATGTCTAGTCGTGAGGTATGGCCGTTCTTTATCTTAGGTTTTGCTATTGCGGCAGTTACTGATTTAACGTTGATCGCAATTGGTGCCATAGGTATTGCTTTAGCCCTTATTTATATTTCGCTTTCTAAACAAGGTGGTTCTTCCCAAGGCGGAAGTGGTAATAACGGCGGTTCTGGTGACCCTCTTGGCGATATACTCAATGACTACTAAAACTGATAAAAGGAGGAGATAACTCATGGCGGAAGAAAAAATTAAATTATCAAAAAGAGATCGTTTAAATGTTGCATGGCGTAATACCTTTACTCAAGGATCATGGAACTACGAACGGATGCAAAATGGTGGCTTTGTTTACGCAATGATTCCGGCAATTAAGAAATTATATTCAGATAAAGAAGATCGTAAACAAGCATTACAACGCCACTTGGAATTTTATAATACCCATCCATATTTGACAGCTCCTGTACTTGGTGTAACTTTAGCGATGGAAGAAGAACGTGCCGGTGGAGCTCCTATTGACGACGTTGCTATCCAAGGGGTTAAAGTTGGAATGATGGGACCCTTAGCAGGTGTTGGAGACCCAGTGTTTTGGTTTACTATTCGTCCAATGTTAGGAGCTCTAGGAGCCTCTTTAGCACTTGGCGGGAATATCATGGGACCAATTATTTTCTTTTTAGCTTGGAATATTATTCGTTGGGCTTTCTTATGGTACACTCAAGAGTTTGGTTATAGAGCAGGATCAGCGATTACTAATGATCTTTCAGGTGGTTTACTACAAGACGTGACACGAGGAGCCTCAATTTTAGGGATGTTTGTTTTGGCCTCACTGGTAGAACGGTGGGTGGATATCGACTTCCAGCCAGTTGTTTCAGAAACCCCTCTACAAGAAGGAGCCTATGTTGACTGGGACAGCCTTTCTATGACACCAGAAGGTTTGCAGACAGCCTTTCAACAAGTAGAAGAAGAGGGAAGAGCACTATCAAGTACTGAAGTAACAACACTACAAGATAACTTGGATGAATTAATCCCTGGACTAGCAGGTCTATTATTGACATTCTTATGTATGTGGTTACTACGTAAAAACGTTTCTCCTATTGTTATTATTCTTGGACTATTCGTTTTCGGTGTTGTTGGCCATGTAATTGGTCTATTATAAAATTAAGAAGAAAGGTAAAGCAGCTTTCGATGTATTGTTTTTTAAAGACGCTGCTTTGCCTTTTGTACATAAAATTGGTCATACTAAAGTAAAAGAGAGTCGAGGTGAGAAAGCGTATGGTAGAATCGTTAAATACGAAAGTAGATTTATCCGTTGATGCTACATCTTTTGTGGGACTAGCAAGATATGGAAAGATCATTATTGGCGATAACGCGTTTGAGTTTTATAACGAAAAAAATGCGCAAGATTACATTCAAATTCCTTGGAAAGAAGTTGACTATGTAGTTGCTAACGTATTGTTTAAAGGGAAATGGATCCCACGATATGCGATCGAAACCAAAAAAGATGGGACGTTTAATTTCGCCTCAAAAGATACAAAGAAAGTGCTAAGTGCCATGCGATCTTATGTTTCCTATGAGCGTATGGTTCAAGCTAATAGTTTTTTCAAGGTGATCAAAAGAGGCGTGCTTGGTTTTTGGAAGAGAAAGAAAAGCTAAATTCACGATCATTAGTTTAAAAGTTTAACTCGTAAAGTCAAAAGAGAAAGACTTTACGAGTTTTTCCATATATGTCTTCGTTCTAGCAGTAAAAGAGAAACTTACTGTAAAAAATGGGATACATAATTAATAAAACATGATATGATGAGTGTGTAAGTAATATGTAGGGTAACGTAAGAGGAGACTTTGTAGATTAAAGGAGGCAAAGAGCTATGGAAAGTTTATTGCTGACGATAGGATTCATTGGTTTAGCTTTAGCTGTTTTAACACCGCTTACTAAAGTTGCCTCGCTTGTGACGCTTGCCAGTTTTACTCTTTATTTTTATGTTATTGGAATAGAGAATTGGATACCTCTGGCGTTGTTTATTTTGGGGTTGCTTCTCATTGTTTTTGAAATTTTTATTCCCGAATTTGGCATAGCGGGGATTATAGGAGCAATTTTACTCATTGCCGGCTTATATTGGACAGTGGGAGACGTTATACAGACAGTTCGTGATTTAAGCATAGCGGTTGTATTTACCACAGGGTTGGTTGCTTATCTTGCTAAGAAAGGTTATTCATTGACAAATGTGAATAAACTTGTTTTACAGACAGATGTACCTTCAAGTAGTGATGATAAGGAAAAAAAACATAAGCCCAATCTTTATCCGGGATTAGTTGGAACTGCTCAAACGCCGTTGAGGCCCTCAGGCAAGGCGACATTTGGTGAAGAGGAAGGACCGACATTTGATGTACTAAGCAGTGAAGGATTCATATCTATAGGTGAAACGATAATTGTTGAACAAATTCAGGGGACAAAAGTTTTGGTAAGGAAGCAAAAAATGGAAAACGGGGGATAAATTTATGAATGAATTTCAATTTGGAGGCGGCTTTATTGGAGTGACGATTGCTGCCATAATAATTATTATTTTACTGGTCATCTTTTTAAGGTTTGTGCCAGTTGGACTATGGGTGACAGCCTACTTTTCAGGTGTGAAGGTAGGGATCGGGACGCTTGTAGGCATGCGCTTGCGTCGGGTGAACCCGCACAGAATTATACGCCCATTGATTAAAGCGACAAAAGCGGGGTTAACGCTTTCAACGAATCAACTAGAAGCTCACTTTTTAGCTGGTGGGAATGTAGATAGAGTGATTGACGCACTTATTGCTTCACAACGAGCAGAGATTGATTTAGAATTTGAAAAAGCTGCAGCGATTGATTTAGCAGGTCGTGACGTTTTTGAAGCTGTGCAAGTTTCCGTTAATCCTAAAGTTATTGAAACACCTAAAGTTGCCGCTGTAGCACAAAACGGTATTGAAATTATTGTAAAAGCTAAAGTGACTGTCCGCGCGAATATTGAACGTTTAGTTGGTGGTGCCGGAGAAGATACGATTATTGCTCGTGTAGGCGAAGGAATTGTTACAACGGTAGGTTCCTCTGAAAAACACGAAGAAGTTCTAGAAAACCCAGATTCGATGTCAAAAACGGTATTGAAAAAAGGACTTGATTCAGGGACTGCATTTGAAATTCTATCAATCGATATCGCAGATGTTGATGTAGGACGTAACATTGGAGCCCAATTACAAACCGATCAGTCTGAAGCAGATAAGAATATCGCACAAGCAAAAGCAGAAGAACGTCGTTCAATGGCTATTGCGCAAGAACAAGAAATGCGCGCTGAAGTAGTACAAGCAGAATCACAAGTACCATTAGCTATAGCAGAAGCCTTGCGACAAGGAAATCTTGGCGTTATGGATTATTATAAACTACAAAATGTGGACGCTGATACAAACATGAGAAAAACGATTTCTGGACAAGATCAGTCTGACGAAGAAGAGTGATGTTTATGTATACCCTTTTCGATTCAATCGTTGATTTTCTCGCCGATTTTACTCCAGCAGTATTTGTTTTGATTTTATTTGTCATAAAATCGATCGGAAAACGACGGAGGAGAAATCAAAAGAAAGAAAATAATCGTGGGACAGAACCTTCCAGCGTTTCAACGAGCAGCTTTCAAAATGAAGAAAAGAAAGGAGCTGCATCTCAATTGAAGAATGAGCGCCAGCAAACAGCTCAAGTAGAACAAGGAAAACAGAATAGAAATAGAAATAAACAACGTCAACGGCAAACGACGATAAATCAACGGAATGTAAAAAGTTCTGAACAAAACCAAGGTACACAAAATCAGAGAGAAATATCTCGTGCTCGTGACTTGTACAATAATCGTAATGTAAACAGGCCGCAGCGGCAGACAGAAAAGTTAAATAGAAAAAAGACATCTAACAATGGAAATAAAGTGTCTAAAAGCAAACAAGGAAAAAAAATTAGAATTGCTTTAAACAATCAAGAGTTGATGAATGCAATGGTTTATAAGGAGATAGTAGATAAGCCGGTATCTTTACGAGATGAAGAATAAGTGAAAAAGAAAGCTGTGACATAAGTTCTTTGGGTAATAAATATCCGAACGATATTTGTTGAGGTTTGTTCGTCGCTACAAATTTGCGACGAAGACTTGCTGGACCGCAGGAGCAAACTTCCTATCGTTCGGATATTTTTGTTTTATTTTTACTTATGTCACAGTTTCTTTTTCAGCAAATGAAATGAACTGTCTACGTGTGAAAAAGATTCTAAGTGTAAAATTTATTGAGGTTCCCTCTAGACGAATAAAAAAGAAACCGTTACTCTATTCATTGGGCTGTGACAGGCACTAATGAACAAAGGCGGTTTCTTATGGAATCTATTGTAACAGATTTAGTGGAAGTAATGAAGAAGGAAAGGAATTTTTTAGCAAGAGAAAGAGCTATGATGATCTTTTTTACGCAATTGATCACGACAATTACCCAACTAGCGTTTCAAACGCTTGATGAAGAAATTTGTGCGCAATGTAAGAAAGAAGGCTTTCGCGTCGATCGTAAAAGCGAGAGAACCATCACCTTTTTGTTTGGGACCGTGACCT
>NZ_AUIQ01000061.1 GCF_000423785.1 Tetragenococcus muriaticus DSM 15685
CGGTCTGGGTTGCATGCTTAAACGCGTAGACAGAACTACAGGAGGAAATAGCACAATCCCATGTGGATCCTTTCCACTGACTATTATATCTCAGGAACCACACAATATCGAAACAAGATCCCAAACGCCCTCCGCTCGTTCAAGAATCACGAGCTGCGCGGAGCTCCGCTCCTTGCCTTGGCGAGCAAAGCTCGCTTTAACAAAAGGGAAACATTGTGTTGCTTAAAGCTTTTATTGATGAATGTTATTTATTTTATTTTCAAAGAACCAGAATGTTTGCATCAGAGATGATGCTTATAAATATATTTTACGAGTGAGGGAAAGTTATGGAATTTGCTTCTAAGCAAGAAGAACAAGATTATTACCAACATGTCGCAAGCGAACAAGAATTCTTAGAATGGTACAAAAAGCAAGAACATCCGATCTACCAAAACCCTTCGGTCACAGTTGATATGGTTTTGTTATGCTATAATAAAAGTACTGATCAAATCAAAGTTCTTTTAATTCAAAGGCGAGGAAATCCTTATCGTAATTCCTGGGCATTACCAGGTGGATTTATTACCGCCAGCGAATCAACAGGGGACAGTGTTATTCGCGAAACAAAAGAAGAGACAGGAGTTACAATCTCTGCTAAAAATATCGAACAACTACATACATTTAGTACGCCTGGTCGTGATCCGCGGGGTTGGGTTATTACCGTTAGTTACCTAGCGTTTATTGGAGAAGCCATACTTTCTGCCGGTGATGATGCAAACCAAGCGCGTTGGTTTACGTTAGAACGCAAAAACAACCAGCTATACCTAACAAGTGGAGAAGTTGAGATTATTCTTGATTTGCAAACACACAAATCATTAGGGGAAGACACCTTGGCGTTTGATCATAGTCAGATCATCATCAAGGCATTTAACCGTATCGCAAATAAAATGGCCCATGAACCACAAGTTCTCCAAGTTTTAGGAGAAACTTTCACTATCACCGAAGCACGAAAAGTTTTTGCTAAATTTCTAGGTGTAGATTATCATTCTATTGATCATTCCAACTTTAAAAAAAGCTTATTAGACTTTTTAGAAGAAGTTGGGGAGCGTCCTTCTGGGGTAGGTCGCCCTTCAAAGCTTTACCGATTAAAAGAAGACTTTCGAGAAAACTAATTTCTGGCTTTCATTATAAAACTAAGACGCATCCTTTTTGAAAATGATCGTTACCAAAGGACGCGTCTTAGTTTCATTATATTCTCAAAGCAACAATTAAAGTACATGTAGCAAACTAGTGGCGATCGTAAAATAAATCATCAAACCTAAGGCATCATTTGTGGTTGTAATAAATGGACCACTAGCTACTGCTGGATCAACTTTTAGTTTTACTGCAATAGCAGGAATAATCGCTCCCACTACAGTAGAAAAGGATATTGTGATTAATACGGAAACACTAACAATAAAGGCTAAAACGGCATTTTGATAAAATAGGATGGCTACAAGAAAAAGTACAACTGCTGCAGCCAGACCAATTAATATACCTGCTCCAAGTTCCCTTCTTAGGGTGCGCCAAAAACTTAGCTTATCTTCCTTTTCTACAGTTAAATTACGAACTGAAACAGCTAGAGATTGTGTGCCGACATTCCCAGCTGTATCCATAATCATAGGGATAAAAGCTGCCAATAAGACAACAGATTCTAACGTTTCTTCAAAGAAACTAATTAGGCTACCAGTAAGCATTCCCAAAAAAATCAAAATAACAATCCAAGGTGCCCGCTGCTTAGCTGTTTGAAAGGCGTTCTCTTCTTTAGGCTCATCCTCATTACGACGAATAGCAGCAAACTCTTGAAAGTCTTCTGTTACCTCATTTTCTAAGATGTCCATCACATCATCAACGGTAACAATCCCTAACATAACACCGTTGTTAAGCACTGGGACAGCAAGCAAGTCATAATTTTGAATCACCTGAGCAACTTCTTCTTGGTCAGTGTCCACTGGCACAGAAACCACCTGATTAAACATCACGTTTTTTACCATCTCATCTTCTGAAGACAAAATCAAATCTCGCAAAGACAAGACACCAACTAAATTCGCTGCATCATCTAATACATAAATATAGTAGATTGTTTCTGCCTTATTTCCCATTTTTCGGATAAAAGAAATAACTTCGCTTGACGTTTGATTTTGGTTCGCTGAAACAAATTCTTTGGTCATTATGGAACCAGCAGTTTCTGGCTCATAAGATAATAGTTCTGTGGCTCTTGTCCTTTCTTTTTCATTCATCAAATCTAATAAATACTGTCTATCTATATTAGGCGTTTGTTTTAAAAACTTCACTACATCATCTGTAGGTAGTTTATTGAATAATTTAGCCACAAATGATTCAGGAAAATGAGAAACTACGTATTCTTGATCTTCAATAGCCATCCATTCAAACAATTCGGAAAACTCTTCTGGTGTTAAAAAATTAGCGATTTTCTGCTTTTTTTCAGGGTATAATAAATGATAGACTTCATGTTGGTCACGGTCGTGCAGACGTAAGAATAATTTACGAAATAGCTTACGATCATTTTCTTTTGCCGCCTGATAAATTGCTTCGTAATATTGGCTTTTATCTAACTTGAGCTCTTGCATTTTTATCTCTCCTTCCATCATGTTAAGAACCAGTTAGGACAAGGCTGCTTTCTTCACCCAATCTCGATATCATCTGATCTTACCAAAAACAACTTATCAGTCAGAGCAAAGACTTACATAATAAAAAAGCACGCTACTAAAAGCGTGTTTACATTGCTATATATTCAACTGCAAAGCACACCTCTTCGTTGAGTTTTGGCTCAATACAGCCTAGGGGGAAACCCAGCTACATTAAAAACTCCTTAGGTCGGATGTTTTTGTTAACCACGTTGGCATCTTTCGATATTTCCGGGCAGTAGCGTTCCTCTGTATAGTAACCTCACCTAACAGGTTATTTTTATTTCAAATTCAGTATAACGTAAATTTATACTGATGGCAACAATTGGACTAACTTCCATAAGGTTAACATTCATATAAAGCTCCCATAAAAAGGGAACTGGATGAGACATCCAGTTCCCTTTACGGTTCTTTATAATTAGTGAACAATATTCCTAGAAACAAAAATCTTAAGATTTTTTCTATAACCTAGGCGATCCCTGACGTCCCTTTCAGTTCATAACAAATTCATCAAATTTTTTGACATCTTCAACAAATATCAATTTCTTATTATACCAGTGCGCTTTATAACGAATAGTACGCAAAAAATGATGCCAATCAGCTTCTAAAAAATGAGTATTATCGATAAAATGGGGATTTTCTTCCAAATAAATAGAGTCATATTCATGGACTAAAAGATGAGTTAACTGATCTATATAATTTCTTTTTTGATTATTTTTTTTCACAGTTAATTTTTGTACTTTATGTTTTTGTTTTTGGTAGTTTTTTGCTTGCTTAACCACTACCGCACGTTTCTTTGCTACTTTTGCACGAAGCTCCAATTTTTTATTAGCCCTTTTTAATCGATGTTGAACTCCTTTGCACTCGTACACCGGCAAAGACCTATCCGAAGTTAATTGGACTAAATGTTTAGGACAATAAGCTATTCCTATGGCCTTTCCAGTTTTTGGTAAAGGAAACACTTCTTCCAAGCAAAGAAGGGACACAAAAAATAACTGATTATTTTTTGCAGATATCGTTGCTGACTTTATTTCTCCAAAAACTTCCCTATGCAAGTTTACAGAGACTAGTGATTTCAACTTGGGCAACTTCAATTGGTTTCCCACCAGATAAATCGTATTTTTTTGATTGTTGGCTGTATAAGACTGCCAAGTATTGTTTTTCGTCTTAAATTTTGGATAACCCATTCTTTTGCTAAAGTAATTTTTAAAAGCACGATCTAAATTGCGTTGCGCATTAGCTAAAGCTAGACTATCCGCTTGTTTCAAAAACGGATAGTCTTTTTTTAAATGTGCTGGAGAAAGTTTTGTTTCATAGCTTCCCTTTTGTAGAGACTCCTTCCGTGCACATAGTAAACAATTATAAGTAAATCGTACACAACCGAAAGTCTGAATAAAGAATTGTATTTGCTCTTCATTTGGATAAATACGAAATTTATAACCCTTTAATACTTTCACTAAGTTCACCTCTGTGAGCCTTTAAAAAACTTGTCTTACTTTATGAAATATAAAATGAAGCTACATAGCTTGCTTATCAGCAGTGGCCTTTTTATTTGCAAGTTTTTCTTGGTACTTTGTTTTTTCTTCCTCTGTTGCATAAACATAATGACCAGCTTCGATTTCTATCATCTGTCTATTAACATTTGGATCATCTTGCTCACCACTATATTTAATTCTTGTTCTCGTCCGTTCATAATTAGGATCCGGCAATGGAATAGCGGAAAGCAAACTTTCTGTATAAGGATGAACACCATAATAATATATGTCATCACTCGTACCTATTTCTAACAATTTCCCATCATGCATTACACCAATACGATCACTAATATGTTTAACCATAGACAAATCATGAGCAATAAATAAATAAGTTAAATTATGTTCTTTTTGCAGATCTTGTAATAAATTAACCACTTGAGCTTGAATTGAAACATCCAGTGCGGAAATAGGTTCATCACAAATAATAAATTTAGGATCAACAGCTAAAGCGCGTGCAACCCCAATTCGTTGCCGTTGTCCTCCAGAGAATTCGTGAGGATAACGAGTACCGTGGTTAGGGTTTAGTCCCACTGTTCTTAAAAGGTCATTAACTCGCTCATTTCGTTGATTTTCTGACTCTGCCAATCCATTAATATCAATTCCCTCAGCAATAATATCGCGGACTTTCATCCGTCCATTTAAAGAAGCATAAGGGTCTTGAAAGATCATTTGAACATCACGACGAAAAGCGTTCATGTCTTTTTTACCATTTAAATCCATGACGTTTTTGCCATCAAATTCCACCGTACCTCCAGTTGGTCGATTCAAACGAATGATGGTTCGTCCAGTAGTAGATTTTCCACTACCTGATTCACCAACTAAACCAAATGTTTCGCCTTCATAGATATGAAAAGTAATATCATCGACCGCTTTAACTTCATTTTTACGGCCTTCATTAAAATATTGTTTTAAGTTTTTTACATCTAATAAAACTTTGCTCATTAACTTTCCTCCATTTCCGGCTGATTTTGATTTTTCTGCCTAAATTCTTCCCAACGATTTAAAATCTCTTGCGGAGGCTCTACTTTAGGCGCTTGTGGCGCCAATAACCAAGTCGCTGCTTTATGGGTGCTTGATAATTCGAAAAATGGAGGCTGCTTTTCTGTATCGATTTTCATCGCATATTCGTTTCTAGGATAAAAAGCGTCCCCAACAGGAGGTTCTAATAAATCTGGAGGGGTTCCAGGGATGGCATATAACCGATCGCTTGTTCCTTCCAAAGTTGGCATAGAGCCTAATAATCCCCAAGTATACGGATGTTGCGGATTATAAAAGATTTCTTCAGCAGTTCCAATTTCCACAATTTTTCCAGCGTACATCACAGCCACTCGATCTGCAACATTAGCAACTACTCCTAAGTCATGAGTAATAAAAATAATGGAAGAGTTTACTTTTTGCTGGATATCCTTTAGTAGTTCTAAAATTTGAGCCTGAATAGTGACGTCTAAAGCAGTCGTCGGTTCATCTGCAATTAATATTTCTGGATAACAAATTAAAGCAACTGCAATGATGATCCGTTGACGTTGGCCACCAGAAAATTGATGCGGGTAATTTTTTAACCGATTCTTAGCATTAGGTATTCCCACAAGTTCTAAAAGTTCCAAAGCCTTTTGTAAAGCGTCTTTTTTTGAAACTTTTGTATGCTTCAATAATGACTCAGCAACTTGTTTGCCAATTTTCATTGTCGGATCAAGTGAAGTCATCGGATCCTGAAAAATCATAGAAATATCTTTTCCTCGAATTTTTTGCATTTGTTTCTCGGATTTTTTCAGGATATCTTCGCCATTAAATACGATTTCGCCATTTTCTACAACTGCATTACTAGATAAGAGTCCCATAATACTTCTGGTTGTAACAGACTTACCACTACCAGATTCCCCTACAATCGCAAGTGTCTCTCCTTCATGCAAATCAAAACTTACATCTCGAATCGCTTGAACTTTTCCAGCGAAGGTAGTAAATGAGATTTCTAAATCTTTTACTTCTAAAATTTTTTTCACCATACTCACTCCTTCATCTGCGGGTCAAACGCATCACGTAGCCCATCAGCTAATAAGTTAAAGCCAATCATAATGACTGAAAGAACAACAGCGGGGATTACCACTTGATAAGGTAAGAACATAAATGTCTTATAACCCTCATTTAACAACGTACCAAGAGAAGCAGTTGGAGGCGTTAGCCCTATACCAATAAAACTTAGAAATGCTTCAAAAAAGATTGCTTCTGGAATACTAAACATCATTTGAATAACAATCACACTAGAAATATTAGGTAAAACATGTTTAAAAGCAATCTTAGACTTGCTTTCTCCTAATGTCGTTGC
Source organism: Tetragenococcus muriaticus DSM 15685 (assembly GCF_000423785.1). GTDB lineage: Bacteria > Bacillota > Bacilli > Lactobacillales > Enterococcaceae > Tetragenococcus > Tetragenococcus muriaticus. Next base: position 6,522 of record NZ_AUIQ01000061.1, read on the forward strand.
CGCTAAAACAAACTCTTGGTCTTTTAACTTAAGCGTTTGAGCTCGAACAATACGAGCCATAGGTATCCAATTGGTAATGGCCATAGCTGCTATAATAGAAAAGATACCAGGATTAAATACAACTAACATCAAAATCATTACCACTAAATTCGGAATTCCGGATAGAACTTCTATTATTCGCTGCATAACATTATCGACTCTACCACCTAATAGTCCAGAGATAACCCCATAGGTCACACCAAAAATAATATCCAATGTAGCTGCAATAAAAGCAATGAATAAGGAGATCCTTACGCCCATGAACAAACGACTCAATAAATCTCTTCCTAGCGCATCTGTTCCAAGATAAAAATGAACATCATCAGGAACATCAGCAGCTTCGTACCGATCAACCATTTGACCCCCAACTTCAGAAACTCCGTTTAACCCATTGATATCAATTCCCGGAATTTTAGGAGGTAGATTGATATAACTTGCATTTTGTTCAGTAGGATCATGGGGAGAAGCAAAAATAGTCACTACTGAAATTAATAATACAATCAAAAGAAAAATTGTTGAAATCACAGCCGCCTTATTTTTCTTCAGACGGCGCCATGAATCCTGTAAGAAACTCAATGAAGGAGCCGTAATAGCTTCTCGTTCGACAGTCGTATTTTTTTCCAACGGTTCAAACTCAGAGACTGGGATTTGAGCTAATTGGTCATTTGTATAATTTTTATCTTCCATCATCCACGACTCCCTTCTGAAATACGAATACGAGGATCTATAATGCCATATAGTACGTCAACCACAAAGATAATCGTCACTAACAGTGTAGAGTAAAGAATCGTCACTGCCATAATTGTCGGATAATCATTGGTCATAATTGACTTAACAAACTGATCACCAATTCCAGGGATTGCAAAAATGTTCTCAATAACAAGTGAACCCGTCATTAATGCTACGGCTAAGGGACCAAGCAAAGTCAAAATAGGGATGAGGCTATTACGCAATCCATGCTTAAAAGCTCTTTCCCAACGACTTAATCCCTTTGATTTAGCCAATTCGACTTGATCACTGTGTAGTACTTCTACCATTTCGGTCCGTATAAAACGAGCCGAATCCGCTAATGGTGACATTGCCAAAGCTAAAGTTGGTAGAATCGTATAGGCAAAACTATCCCATTGAGCAATTGGTAGAATTTCTAGTCTAATAGCAAATATGTATTGCAATAAAACAGCAAACACAAAGTTCGGAATGGAGCGACCTAAGATAGCCACTAAAGTACTTAATGTATCCACCCAAGTATTTTGCTTCATTGCTGAAATTGTACCTAAAATAATCCCAAATACTGTTCCAAATCCAATAGCTTGAAGTCCTAATTGAACAGAAGGTCCAATCCGATCACCTAAAAGGTTAGCTACAGGTTGATTCTTAAATTGGAAAGAAATTCCAAAGTCTCCTTGCAGAAGGTTTAGTAAATATTCTCCATATTGCACGATTACTGGCTGATCAAGCCCCATTTGCTCATTTAAAAGAGCAATTTGCTCTGGAGTTAATCGTTCAGCATTGGTATATGGTGTTCCAGGTAAAAACTGCATCATAAAAAAAGTAATGGTGGCAATCAACCATAATGTCACTGCCATAAAAAACACACGCTGCAGTAAATATTTTACAAAATCACTCACGTTTTTCCCCCCTAATTTTTGACTTCTCAACAATATTTTTATACATTAAACCTATCTCTATATTTTTATCATTAAGAAAGGAAGCTACCATGCAAATAAAAAAAAGTTCTTGGATTATCAGCCTAGCCAGTCTGTTAGTCAGCCTATTACTTACAATCATTCAAAACGAATTTTCCTTTACTGTTTTGTCCAATAATTTATTTCTATTCACCTTGTTTTTTCTAATTATTGGCGGATTTCTTTGGGTCTTTTCTTCCGGATTTTTCGATAATTTTCAACGAGCTTTCAAGAAAAGAAATAAAAAAACAAAAAAAGAAAGTATGAAATTGTCAGAAGTCGGCCGTACTAGCTTTCGTTTTTGGCTGGAACCTGCAGGAATATTATTTTTATTAAGCTTGCTAGCGTTATTGTTAGCAGCTTTTTAAGTAGTAAAGACTGAGACACTGCTATTTAGCAGCTATTGTCTCAGTCTATTTTATCATAAAATCGCCATAAAAATTATTCGTCTACTGTTACCCACTTAAAATCATACTGTGCGCCCGCAGCATGAGAAACAACCCCGTTTACTCTATCTGCTCTTAGATGAGCTTCAGCATTTTGATACAATGGAACGACGCCTTGTTCATCCATGATAATATTTTCAGCTTCTACATAGTTGTTCCAACGCGCTTCCGGATCGTTCGCATTTTCACCCGTTGCTTCTTCGATTTGTTGGTCGTATTCTTCACTACTATAGTTCCCATGGTTATTTGACCCATCTGTTTGGAATAGATCAAGGAAACTACTTGGATCAGAATAATCAGCTCCCCAACCACTTAGGGCCATATCAAAATCACCAGAAGTTGAACGGTCTAAGCGAACCGAGAAAGGTACCGGACTTAACGTAACAGTTACACCATCCAAGTTATCTTGAATCGTCTCTTGTAGAAATTCTTGAGCTCGACGAGAACCATCTGTATCATCTGCTAAGATATCTACTTCCACTTCTTCTCCTAGTTCCTCTTGAGCCTGTTCCCAATATTCTTGTGCTTGTTCTGGATCATACTCTATCTGGCTACCAGCATCTTCAGTGAAATCATCGCCCGTTTCCGGGTTTTCACTCATATCACTTGGAACTAAGCCAGAAGGTTCAATCGATCCATCAGCCAAAATTGAATTAACTAAAGATTCACGATCAATCGCATAAGAGATGGCTTTACGGAAGTTTTCATTGTTAAATGGTGAATCTTCATCGTCTTGATTCATCTCCATATAAAAAGTAGATGCCTGAGGAACCGTGAGATAATCTGGGTCATTAGCCATTTGCTGTGCTAATTCACCACTTAATGTAATTTCATCTGCTTGACCGTCTTGGAATAAATTCAAAGCCGTTGATGCTTCTTTAACCACATTGACATTTACACGATCTAAGGAAACATTGTCTGCATCCCAGTAGTCTTCATTTTTATCGTACGCCCACTCGGTATCTGAACCAGGGCCGTCAAAATCAGCCAAGACAAACGGGCCATTGTATACCATATTTTCACTTGTTTGAGCATAATCATCGCCGTTTTCTTCTACGACTTCTTGATTTTGCGGGAAGAACGATGGGAATGCTAACAAACTATCAAAATATTCTGTCGGTTGTTCTAATGTAATTTCTAATTCATGATCGTTAACCGCTTCAATTCCTAATTCATCAAGATCGGCATCCCCATTGTTTACATCGGTTGCATTTTCAACCGGTTCAAACATATAAGCAAATTCTGAAGCCGTTTCTGGATCTACAGTTCGTTGCCAACCATAAACATAATCATCTGCTGTAACTGGATCCCCATTTGACCAAGTCGCATCTTCACGTAATTGAATATTATAAGTTAGTCCATCTTCGGAAACTTCTGCTTCTTCAGCTGCCCCGGCAGGTTGAGGCTCATCATTTTCGTCTAAACGATAGATTCCTTCGTAGATATTATTTAATGCAGAAAAACTAACGGTATCTGTTGCTTGAGATATATCCGCTGTTGGCATTTCTTGTCTTTCAATAAAGGTATATTCGTTTCCAGAAGTACCAGAAGCGCCTTCTCCTCCCTCACTTTCACCTGAGTCTTGAGTGGAGCCAGTCGTACAACCAGCAAGTACCAAGGAACACACCGCAAATAAACTATAAATATATTTCTTTTTCACATCATTTGCCCCTTTTTGATTTAGAATTTTCAGAATTATCATCTTTTTCTGAAGTTATATAAGATTGTAATTATTAATTATTAAAAAATCAAGAGAACCTGAATGATTTATAAATTTTTCCAAGAATGATTCAATCATTGGTATGCTCATTTTTCTAAAAGTTTAGTTGCTTCACCTTCTGGGTGTACAAAAAGAACGCACTTCGTGTTATTGTAAAGTCGACAAAACATAACAATAAAGGAGTGCGTTCTTATGTCTATTACTTTACAACAAAATTCTCTTACATTCAATGAGCAAAAAGTCATCTCAATAGCCAACGACGGTGGTACCTTAACCAATGACGCGGGGCTCGTCTTACTTTCGGAGTTTCTAAATCAAATTCATTTTGATTCACTGTTAGCGCAATACGTTCATATTCCAGAGCATCGTTTCTTCGCCC
>NZ_AUIQ01000062.1 GCF_000423785.1 Tetragenococcus muriaticus DSM 15685
GCATGCTTAAACGCGTAGACAGAACTACAGGAGGAAATAGCACAATCCCATGTGGATCCTTTCCACTGACTATTATATCTCAGGAACCACACAATATCGAAACAAGATCCCAAACGCCCTCCGCTCGTTCAAGAATCACGAGCTGCGCGGAGCTCCGCTCCTTGCCTTGGCGAGCAAAGCTCGCTTTAACAAAAGGGAAACATTGTGTTGCTTAAAGCTTTTATTGATTAATGTTATTTATTTTATTTTCAAAGAACCAGAATGTTTGTATCAGAGATGATGCTTATAAATATATTTTACGAGGAGGAGATTAGGATGAAATACCTAGTCGTTAGTGATAATCATGGAGATCGACAAATTTTAGTGGATTTATTTAATCGTTATAAAGAACAAGTAGATTATATTTTTCATTGTGGAGATTCTGAATTAGCAAGTGATGACCCATTATGGGAAGGTGTTTATGTAGTAACAGGCAATACTGATTCAGACTCACGTTATGAAGTGTCTCAAGTTGTGGATACAGGTGAAGATGTTGTGTACTTAACTCATGGACATTTATCAGGAGTGAAGATGGGCTTAACGCAATTAGATATGCAAGCTCAAGAAGATAAGGCAACTATTGCTTTATTTGGTCATACTCACCAACTGGGCTGTGAGGTAAATAAAGGGCGCTTGTTTTTAAACCCTGGAAGTATTTTGCAACCACGTGGAACGATACCGATAAAAACTTATGCAATTATTGAAAGTACGGAAACTTCTTTTCAAGTACAATATTATGATCGAAACTTCGATCCTATTGAAAGTCTTGCATTTACTTTCAACAAATAGAGAATAAACTCAAAAGCTTGAAAAAGCTTTTGAGTTTTTAATGCAAAAAATAGGAAATCATTCATACTTGTGAATAAAAAGAGTATAGTAGTTATGAAATTTTAAAGAAAGCGCTTTTTATATTTTTTATGGCTAATTTACGATATAATTAACTTGTAGTTTTGTTAGAAATGGAGGTAGAAAGTTGATTGGGAAACACACCAAATCTATACTTTTAGAAAACCAAGATTCTTTCTTGATTGCTGCAGAAAATGTAGCTACTGTATTGTGTAGTCATCCGGCGGAACATGCATTATTGGTTTTATCTAAAGTAGGATATAATAAGATTCCTGTTTTAGATTCATCTGATCGTCTAGTTGGCCTGATTAGTCTAGCTAATATTGTAGATAAAATGGTCGATTTGAATGGATTTAATTCTAAAGTACTTGATGGATTAAATGTTGCAGATGTAATGGAGGATAAAATTCCTTCATTGAAGCCCGAAAATGATTTAGAAGATGCTCTACATTTATTAGTAGGCGTTTCTTTTTTGCCGGTAGTTGATGAAAATGATATTTTTAAAGGAATTGTTACGAGAAAAGAAGTGTTAAAATCTGTGAATCATCTTGTACATGAAGCAGAAAAAAGATATGAATTTATTCCAAAAACAGACGAAATAAAAGAGGGGATAAATACCTAAAAATGGGATAAGAAGTCCTTTTGAGAAAACCCCCGAACTATACTTGATAAGATTGCTTACTTGCGACAACTTCTGTATAGTTCGGGGGTTTTACTTTTACTTCAACTTCATTTTTAAATATTAATAGGCGTTGAAGGGATGGTGTATCCATCTTTTGTTAGTTCCTGAATTGAAGCACTCAGTAATTCTTCATGTAATTGATACTGTTGTCCATTTGTGACATACATTATCGTTCGAACAGCAAAGTTACTATTTCCTAAATCCACAACCCCAAAGATAGCAGGAGGAGTTTGAATATATTCAGAGTATTCATCAACTATTTGCTGGTTAGCCCGCTCGATTGCTTGCTGAATTCCTTCGATCCCTTCAGAAGGCTTAACACGGACTTCCACTAAAACACGCATATCAAAGCGTGACATATTACTTATTGTCGTAATATTACGATTAGGGATAAAATGAACGGTTCCATCAAACGATTGTAATTGCAGCGTTCTTAAACCAACCGAAATAACAGTTCCATCAAGCGCTATATCTGTTAAAAGAATATAGTCGCCCACATTGAATTGTTGTTCAATAATAATGAAGAATCCATTAATGACATCATTCATAAATCCTTGGGCTCCAAGACCAATTGCTAAACCAGCAATACCGGCACCAGCTAGAAGAGAACCTACAGGAACGCCCAAAGAGGAAAGTAACGAATAAATGTAAAAGAAACCAAGAGTATAGCGAGCCACGTTTTTGGACAACGTTTTTATTGTTTTTACACGTATTTCGTTCTGCTTCTTTTTTTTATTCATGCGGAAACCGCGATCAATAAAATAGTCTGCTAAGCGTATTAATATAGCAAACAAGATAGTTAAAGCAAGTACAGCTAGAATTTTTGAAATAACCGTCCCCGTTAATTCGGTCCAATTAATGCTACTCCACCAGCGTTGAAAAGCATTTAATTGTTCTGTGGTAGGTTCAGTAATTTCTGAACTTGTTGAACTTGCTGTAGAAGCTAAGATTTTTTGCGCTCCTATAATTAAAGACATAATATTCCCTCCCAAAATAATGCTTAACTATTATAACAAGCTTTTTATAAAAAGAAAATCAAAAATTACGGGAGTAAATAAAATTTAAGATAAGTGTACACCCTTATCGACAAAGACGGTTTCACCAATAATTCCACTAGCTAAAGGACTGATCAAAAAGGCACAGACATTTCCAATTTCATTAGTAGTTACGCTTACTTCATCGGCCGTACGGTCTTGTGATAATTGAATTAATTTTTGATAATCCTTCACTCCAGTAACAGCTAATGTTTTGACCGCTCCGGCAGAAATGGCATTGACATGAATTTGTTCTTGAGCAAGTTCTGTAGCTAAATATCGTACAGCTGCTTCTAATGAAGCTTTGGCAATTCCCATCATGTTATAATTTGGAACGGAACGTTGAGAACCAAAATAAGTAAGAGTTACAATCCCGCTGCCTTCATTTAGTAATGGCTTGGCATAATGGGTAACAGCGATCAATGAATAGCTACTAATATCTTGGGCAAGGGAAAAACCTTCACGTGAGATATCGGAAACATCGCCTTGTAGATCGTTCTTATCAGCAAAAGCAATGGCATGAACCACGCCGTCAATTTGTCCGGCGTAATTTTCAATTTGAGAAAACGCATTTTTTATACTATCATCATCAGAAACATCACATTCGACTAAAAATTCGTCTCCATTGAGCATTTTTTCTAACGATTTTTTCATACGATCATTCTGATAGGTATAAATCACCTCTCCTCCTTGTTCAGTGATTGCTTGTGCGCATCCCCAAGCAATGCTTCGCTTATTGGCAACGCCCATAACGACGATTTTTTTTCCGGTTAGAAAACCCATAATTCCACTCCTTAAATTAATAAATAATGATTTCGTTTATTGTTCATGAAAAAGCTCCATGATTTCTTATTATTAGATAAAATTGTTTGATTGTCAAACTAAATTTACGTATTTTACTCTTTTATTGCTAAATAAGGTAAAATGTGTTACTTTGATAGTCAAAGTATTCTGTTTTTTGAGAGGATTTAAATTATGGAAAAATTTTTAACTGAAGAAGAAGTAAAGGAAGTTATTCCTAACCGTTATCCGATTCTTTATATTGATTTTGTGGACACAATTGAATCAGGAAAAAAAATCATAGCAACGAAAAATGTAACAATCAATGAAGATTTTTTTCAAGGGAATTTTCTTGAAAATCCCGTTATGCCAGGAGCATTAATTTTAGAAACTCTAGCACAAGCTGGTTCCATTCTCATTTTAAAATCAGATGAATTTCAAGGAAAAACCGCTTATATTGGAGGCATCAATAAAGCTAAATTTCGACAAAAGGTGTTACCAGGAGATACTTTAAAACTTTCATTTGAAATTACTAAAATAAAGGGAACTGTAGGTACTGCTGAAGCCAAGGCTACTGTTGAAGATAAAATAGCTGCTGAATGCGAATTTACCTTTATTGTCGGAGACCAGTAATCTAAAAGGAAAAACAAAGAAAGTAAGAATGGGAAGGCCGTAATATTTCAATAAGAAATGTTACGGCTTTATTATAATAAGAAAAAACAAGGAGGAATTTCATGGGAAAGATGGGGATTTCGCTCTATCCAGAACGTTCTACTTTTGCCAAGGACAAGGCTTATTTGGATTTGGCGTATAAATATGGGTTTAAACGGGTCTTTACTAGTCTCTTACAAATAGAAAAGGAAAAGAATCAAGTGTTAGCTGAATTTAAGCAAGTCATAGATTATGCTAATTCTCTTGATATGGAAGTTATGGTTGATATCAATCCTCGTCTATTTGAACAATTAGATATTTCATATAATGACTTATCTTTTTTTTATGAGTTAGGCGCAGATGGATTGCGATTAGACTTAGGCTTTACAGGAGCCGAAGAAGCACAAATGACACGCAATCCCTATCGTTTAAAAATTGAAATCAATATGAGTGGTGGGACGAATTATGTAGATAATATTATGTCTTATTCCCCCGATACTGATCATTTATTAGGTTCACATAATTTTTATCCTCATCGTTACACGGGTTTAGGCTATCAACATTTTGTCTATTGCTGTGAAAAATTCCGTCGTTACAATTTAAATACGATGGCATTTGTCAATTCACAAACTGCTACTTTTGGCCCTTGGCCCACTCAAGATGGGTTGTGTACGTTAGAAGACCATCGTGAACTAGCGATTGATACGCAAGTCAAACATTTACGTTTAACAGGTTTGATTGATGATATCACCATCGCAAATGCCTATGCTTCTGAAGCCGAATTGCAAGCTATGTCAGAAAGTTTTCATGCGCTTTATCCGATTTTACATGTAGATGTTGTCGAAGATATTACAGAAGATGAACGGCTTTGTCTATTCAATCATTTACATAGTTACCGTGGGGACGCCTCTGAATATCTTTTACGTTCGACGTTGACACGGGTTTATTATAAGAATCAACCATTCCCTGCTCATAATACACAAAATATAAAGCGGGGGGATGTGTTAATTGATAATGCTAGTTATGATCAATATAAAGGGGAGACACAGATAGCTTTACAGTCAATGCAAAATGACGGACGTACAAACGTGGTAGGCCATATTACCGAAGAAGAATTATTTTTACTTCAATTTTTAAAACCTTGGTCTAATTTTGGTTTAAAAGAAAATAAATAAAATAAAGAAGATCCACTAGAACGTTATCTCTTGCGTTCTAGTTTTTGTTTACATAACTTTTATATAGTAAACAAAAACGCAAATTATTTTTATTTATTTTTATTTTTTCGTATACTAAATGAGAAAATTTAATTGTTATGAGGAAAAAGAATGAAATATTTAAAATGGTTATGTCTTGTTCTAGTAATTTTAATTTTTGCTGGTTTGATTTATGTCGGAAACTATTTTTATGAGTATGCTATAATACCTTCTGAAAAAGATTTTTTAAGTCCAGATACAGCACCGGAAACTGCTGAAGAAAAACAAGTAGAGGACTGGTATACAAATGATGCTAATCGCAATCGCTGGCACATTCGCTCTGAGGATGGTTTGAAATTATCGGCTATTTTTATACCGTCAGAAGAACAGGATGGAAAAACAGCAATTTTAGCTCATGGATATATGGACACAGCGGAATCAATGGCTGAATATGCTAAAATGTATCATGATATGGGATACAATGTATTAGTCCCTGATGCTCGTGGCCATGGTCAAAGCCAGGGCGATTATATTGGTTTTGGTTGGCATGAGCGAAAAGATTACTTACAATGGATCGATCAAGTTTTAACTAGACAAGGAAATGATGAAACAATCACCTTGTATGGCGTTAGTATGGGCGCGGCAACTGTGATGATGGTTTCTGGGGAAAGCTTACCTGCAAATGTGGTTTCTATTATAGAAGATTGTGGTTATGCGTCTGTTGAAGAAGAGCTGTCTTATCAGTTAAAAGATCAGTTTGATCTTCCAGCTTTTCCGCTAATTTCTATAACGAGTGCAGTGACTAAAGTACGTGCCGGATATTTCTTTGGAGAAGCTGATGTAACAAAACAGTTAGCTAAAAATCACCTTCCCATGTTTTTTATTCATGGGAAAGAAGATAAGTTTGTTCCCTTTTCCATGCTAGAAGAGGTCTATCAAGCAACAGAAGCGCCAAAGGAAAAGTGGGAAGTTGACCATGCAGCACATGCTGATAGTTACAAACAAGATCCGGACCTCTATCAAAAGAAAGTCCATTCTTTTTTACAACAGCATACAAATAAGTAAATGATGGACAAACAGGTAAATGCTAGGTACAATAAGAAAGGTTTAAGGATAGATAGTTTCAGTATATAGAATGGAGGACACAAGTATGTCCATGTTTTTCGATCAAACAACAATCGATGTGAAAGCAGGCAATGGTGGCAACGGTGCAGTTGCTTTTCGAAGAGAAAAGTACGTTCCCAATGGAGGACCTGCTGGCGGTGATGGTGGCCGTGGCGGCGATGTCATATTCGTCGTTGATGAAGGGTTACAAACGTTAATGGATTTTCGTTATAATCGTCATTTTAAAGCTACGCCAGGAGAAAATGGCATGAGCAAGAGTATGCACGGCCGAGGAGCACAAGACCTCTATGTGAAGGTTCCTCAAGGCACAATTGTACGTGATGAAGAAACAGGTGCTTTACTTGGTGACTTAATAGAAAATGGTCAAACGCTTACTGTTGCAAAAGGTGGAAGAGGCGGCCGCGGCAATATACACTTTGCTAGTGCAAAAAATTCTGCTCCTGAGATTTCAGAAAATGGCGAACCAGGAGACGAAAGAAGAATCAATTTAGAATTAAGGGTGTTAGCAGACGTTGGTCTGGTCGGGTTTCCTTCCGTTGGAAAGTCAACTTTATTATCCATTGTCTCTGCGGCTAAACCTAAAATTGGTGCCTATCATTTTACTACTTTGGCCCCTAATTTAGGGATGGTTTCTGCCTCAAATGGAGCGAATTTTGTAATAGCCGATTTACCTGGACTCATTGAAGGCGCCTCTTCCGGTGTTGGTTTAGGTATTCAATTTCTACGTCATATTGAACGTACGAGAGTTCTTTTGCATGTGGTTGATATGAGTGGCGTAGAAGGACGGGATCCCTATGAGGATTATCAAGCGATTAATCAAGAATTAGCATCTTATGATCTTCGTTTACTAGAGCGTCCACAAATTATCGTGGCCAATAAAATGGATATGCCTGATGCTAGCGAAAATTTGGAACAATTTAAACAAAATTTAGCTCAAGAACAAACGGAAGAAGAAAGTGGCTTACCCTCAATTTTCCCAATCTCTGGAATAACGAAACAAGGCGTTGATGCTTTAGTTAATGCTACAGCTGACTTATTAGAAAGTGCGCCAACGTTTCCGATTTATGAGGAAGAGACATCAGGAGAAGACACAGTGCAATATAGTTATACAACTAATGAACCTGATTTTACAATTGAGAGAGATCCAGACGCTACTTGGGTAATAACAGGTAGTAATTTAGAAAAACAATTTGAAATGACAAATTTTGATCATGAGGAATCGATTCGTCGTTTTACTCGTCAGTTACGTAAAATGGGTGTTGATGAGACTTTACGAAAACGTGGGGCAAAAGATGGCGATCTGGTTCGAATAAAAGACTTTGTTTTTGAATTTGTGGAATAAAAGACAGAAGCTAAAAGATGGAGCGTTATTATCCAAGGAGGCTTAAGACCATGACCGAACGTGTAATTATTATGAACTTTGAGGAAAACGCTAAAGCTTACCAAGCGTTTTCTATGATAAAAAAAATGCAAGAAAATCAAGAACTTAGCAGTGAACAAATGGCTGTTGTTACTCATTCAGATGATGAACAACATCAATTTAATGTAGAAGATTTTATTGATTTTACTGGAACGAATCAAACTTCAAAAGGTGGGCTCATTGGGATGATTGTTGGTATTTTAGGTGGCCCTTTGGGTATACTTTTAGGCTGGTTTGGTGGAAGTGTCATTGGAGCTTCTAGAGACAGTAAAGAAATTCGCCAAGCGCAAACGATTTTTGATTTTGTTGGTGATAAAATTGATGTGGGAGAAACTGGGTTAATTTTAATTGCAAATGAAACAGATAATCGCCCGCTAAATCGCGTGATCATGATGGAATTAGGAGGAGAAATTGCTCGTTTTGATTTAGCAGAAGTACAAGAGGAAATTAGAAAAGCTCAGGAAGTGGAAGAAACAACTAAAGAAAAGATAAAAAAAGACTGGGACGAAAAGCATAAAGGATAAAATAAGAACAAAAAGTAAAAAAAGAAAGACAGGTAATTTATGGAACTGGAATTTTTAGGAACAGGAGCCGGTTTACCAGCTAAACATCGTAATGTAACAAGTATTGCGTTACGTCTTTTAGCCGAACGAAATGCTGTTTGGCTATTTGACTGTGGTGAAGGTACGCAGATGCAGATTTTGCATACAACGATTAAACCACGCAAAATTGAAAAAATTTTTATTAGTCATCTGCATGGTGATCATGTGTTTGGTCTTCCAGGTTTGATAACGAGTCGATCAAATCAAGCGGGAGATAAACCTTTAGAACTTTACGGCCCTAAAGGTTTAGAAGATTTTGTCCGTACTTCCTTAAAAATTTCAAAAACGCATTTAAACTATCCGTTAAAATTTATCGAAATATCTGACGATGAACAAACTTTATTTGAAGATGACCAATTTATTGTGACTTGTAAAAAATTGGACCATGGCATTGCAAGCTATGGCTTTAGGGTGACTGAAAAAGATCATAAAGGGGAACTGCAAGTAGAAAAATTAAAAACTTTAGGGATCAAACCAGGACCTGTTTATGGTAAATTAAAGCAAGGAGAAAGTACTACTTTAGCAGATGGACGCATAATTAATGGAGAAGATTTTGTTGGTGAAGATAAAAAAGGACGTATTGTGACGATATTGGGAGATACTCGTTATACGTCAAATGCGATTGATTTAGCAAAAAGTGCTAATGTTTTAGTCCATGAAAGTACATTTAATAAACATGAAGAAAAGCTGGCTAAGTCTTATTATCATTCGACAACACAACAAGCAGCAACAATTGCTAAAAAAGCAGGTGTAGATCAGCTAATCTTAACTCATATTAGTGCTCGTTATTTAAATAAAGACGCATTTGAATTAGAAAAAGAAGCCCGAGAAGTTTTTTCGCATACTGTTGTAGCAAGGGATTTTTATTGGATGGAAATTCCATTTCAAACAAAGGAGGAAAGTTAAAAGCAATGAATTTAAAAAATAAAACAATCTTAGTTACCGGAGCTTCCTCTGGATTAGGGGAACAAATTTGTTATGAAGCTGCTAAAAAAGGCGCTATTGTTATTGTTTGTGCGAGACGTATCCAATTAATTGGTCAAGTCAAAGAAAAATGCAGTGAACTAAGTCAAAATGACGCTTATGCTTTTCAACTGGATATTTCAGACTCTCAAAGTATTGAACGAGTTCATGAAAAAATCAAAAAAGAAGTTGGTTCTATCGATTATTTAGTTAATAATGCTGGCTTTGGTTATTATGAGGATTTTGTGGCATTTGAACAAGAAAAAGTTCGAGAAATGTTTGAAGTAAACGTTTTAGGATTAATGCTTTTGACACAGAAAGTAGCTATTGATATGTTAGAAGCTAAGAAAGGACACATTATAAATGTTGCTTCCATGGCTGGGAAAATGGCAACACCTAAATCGAGTGTATATTCTGCAACTAAATTTGCTGTGCTTGGTTTTTCAAATGCGCTACGTTTGGAATTAAAACCATTCGGTATTAATGTTACTACGGTGAATCCAGGACCTGTTCAAACAGAGTTTTTTGATAAAGCAGATCCCAATGGAAACTATTTAGCACAAGTAGGGGCTCTTTCATTAAATCCGAACAAATTAGCAAATAAAATTGTTAAACAGATGACTCATCCTAAGCGTGAAATTAATCAGCCAGTTATTATGGAGATCGCTGCTCGAGCTTATCAACTATTTCCTAAAGTGGGCGATTTTTTAGCTGGTGGAATATTTAATCAAAAATAGTTTGAATACTAAAAGACGTAATAATTAAGGAGTGTTTATATGAAAAACCAGTGGCGAATTATTCTTGGCTTGGTTTTAACCTTGTTGATTGTATTATTTGCAGTGATGAATAATATGGATGTACCTATTAATTTTGGCTTTTCTCAATTGTCAGCTCCACTTGTCATTATCATCATTGGTTCAGCATTTTTAGGAGCAATTGTTATTGCATTAGTGGCTACAAGTACAATTTGGCAACAAAGAAAAGAGATTAAAGGATTAAAAAAGCAATTAGGTGACCTTGAACAATCTATCGATCAAAAAGTTGCAGATAAAAGGGAAGAATTGGAAAGAGAATATAATAATAAACTTGCTGCTTTACAAACAGATAATGAGCATCAAACTACATCAACTGAAAAACAAGTAGAAGAAGAAAACACAGAAGAAGAACATTCAAAAAGCGAGTAAAAGCTAGCAAAGAAGGACCTCTTTAGTCAAGTGATGCTAAGTGTAAAATTTATTGAGGTTTCCTCTAGACGAATAAAAAAGAAACCGTTACTCTATTCATTGGGCTGACAGGCACTAATGAATAAAGGCGGTTTCTTATGGATTCTATTGTAACAGATTTAGTGGAAGTAATGAAGAAGGAAAGAAATTTTTTAGCAAGAGAAAGAGCCATGATGATTTTTTT
>NZ_AUIQ01000063.1 GCF_000423785.1 Tetragenococcus muriaticus DSM 15685
AAACCCAAACGCGCAATTATCAAGCCTTGATTTGTCATACCACCATTGTGTTCACGCGCTACATCTTATTAAGTTGGCAACAACGCTGTGCCAATGACGAGCGGACCTTAGGCGGCTTATTTTATGAACTTGCTGACCAAATAAAAGAACTTGACTGGTCGGTGGCTTTATTAGAACTAATGGACATTTTGCAAGCAGTCAGTGAAAAAGCGAGTCATAAACTACAAGACTTCATTGAAAGTCAACTGCAGCTCTGGATCGATACGCTGCCCAATTATATCAAGGCTTATCTACCGAATTTGGTGTGCGAAACTTGAGTAATAAAGACTCCAGTATTTTTCTACAGCAAGTAAACAAAGTTACTATATCTAAAGAACTCATAAGAAGCTGAAAAACAAACAAAAATTATTTAATTTTCTTATTGATATTGAAGTATCGTTGATTTTTTTATATTATTACTATAGTTGTTTTTTTAAACAGATACGTAAAATTAAAATAGAATCTTTTTAAAAGCTGTGCGAAAAATGAGATATTACATAAACAAAGAAGAATTAAAAGCTTAAGTTTAGATATCGAAACTAACTTTTTGGTCTATTCTTATGTTTGCGCTTACTTTGAAAAAAAGAGGTGGTTCTATCGTAAATATAAACCCTTACTTATGGGCTAAAAAAACTGAAAAAAATGGGCGTTTTTTATGGTTGCCTTTAAGTCAGCATCTAGAAGATACATATAGAGTTTCTGAAAGATTATGGGAACTTTGGTTAAATAAAGGTCAACGAAAATTAGTTATAGACTCATTAAGCTCCCCCACTGAGGAAAGAGCAAAACAACTTGTACAATTTTTAGCTGCAGTCCACGATATGGCTAAGGCAACCCCGGCTTTCCAGATAAAGAAAGGATTTGCAAACTCTGCTGATCTGGATATTCAATTATTAGAACGACTAGAAAGGAGTGGTTTTAATGGGATTACAAAGTTGAAACTTCCTAGTCCGAATAAGAGTCCTCATGCTTTAGCTGGGGAAACACTGTTGTCATGGTATGGCGTTAATGAAGACGTTCACTCGATTATTAGTGGTCATCATGGAAAACCTGTTGATAGGAAAAAAGAATACGAGCAACAGTCTTCTTATCTTGAAAATTATTTCCAGGAAGAATCGTCCAATTCCCCCATTTATCAAAAGTGGCAAAAAGTACAATATGAGATTTTTCAGTGGGCATTGCAGTCTTCTGGATTTGCGCATATAAGTGATTTGCCGAACATTACCCAGCCGGGCCAAGTGATTTTGTCTGGCTTATTGATCATGTCTGATTGGATAGCAAGTAATGAAGAGTTTTTCCCATTATTGACTATAGATGAGTTGGAAACAGAAGATCAAGAAGTTCGCTTTGCAAATGGATGGAAAAAATGGTTTAAAAGTCTTCCTTGGGAAGAGAAGTTGTATTCAGAACCAGAAGAATTATACACAAAACGTTTTGGATTTAGCACGCCTCGGGATGTACAGAAGAAATTAACAAATATCATCGAAGAAACAGAGGAACCAGGGATTTTTATCTTGGAAGCGCCTATGGGAATTGGAAAAACAGAAGCGTCGTTAGTGGGCGTCGAACAGCTAGCGGCAAAGACCGGACGTAATGGCTTATTTTTTGGTTTACCCACACAGGCAACTTCTAATGGCATATTTCCAAGGGTAAACTCTTGGTTAACTAGCATCAAAGATGAAGTTGGAGAAAATCTTCCGATTCGCTTAGCCCATGGTAAAGCTGCGTTGAACAAAGAGTTTTCCAGTTTAGCTAGAAACGTAGATATTGATGGCGAAGCCAACGGATCGGTTTTTGTTAACGAATGGTTTTCAGGAAGAAAGACATCAGCTTTAGACGATTTTGTTGTCGGGACAGTGGACCAATTTTTACTTCTAGCTTTAAAACAGAAGCACTTAGCTTTGAGACACTTGGGCTTTAGTAAAAAAGTTGTTATTATAGATGAGGTTCATGCTTATGACGCGCATATGGGCCAATATCTAATGCGTGCAGTTCAATGGATGGGAGCTTATGGAGTTCCAGTTCTCATTTTGTCGGCCACTCTACCAGCTAAAAGTCGCAAAAGGTTGATTAAAAGTTATCTTAGAGGTAAGAAAGATCGGGTACAAAAAAGTCAATTAGAAACCGATTTTTTCCAAACAGATGCTTACCCTTTAATTACCTATACGGATGGTAAAGAAGTTAAACAGCTGCAGGATTTTGAAAAAGATAAAACAAAACAGGTCAAGATTTGCCGCTATGATGAAGATGACTTAGAGCAACTACTTAACACTTTAACTCAGAGCGACGGTGTTATTGGAATTATAGTAAATACAGTCAGAAGGGCCCAAGTATTGGCCCGTCGATGCGTGGAGAAATACGGAAGTGAACGTGTTGAATTGTTACACTCTAATTTTATCGCCACTGATCGTATGAAAAAAGAAAATGAATTGTTAGAAATGATTGGAAAAGGAGCTGCTCGTCCTAAACAGAAAATCATCATAGGTACGCAAGTAATGGAGCAATCGTTAGATATTGATTTTGATGTTTTAATTAGTGACTTAGCGCCGATAGATTTATTGATTCAACGTGTAGGTCGCCTTCATCGTCATGATATTCAGCGGCCCAGATCATTTACTAAAGCGACACTCTATATTTTAGGAACCAATCAAGAGTTTGAATTCGAGGACGGCGCAGAATTTATTTATGGAGGCTATCTACTCACTCGTACGCAACATTATTTACCAGACACTTTAGTTTTACCCGATCAAATATCAACATTAGTGCAAAAAGTATATGGAGAAAATGATATCGAAATTTCAGCTAAGTTAGAGAAAAAATATACTGAGATGAAAAAGAAACATGAAGAAAATTTACAAAATAAGAAAGATAAAGCAGATACTTATAAATTGGATGGCCCAGCCCGTAAATCTTCTCGTCGTAAAAATACTTTGATTGGTTGGTTAGATTTTTCTGCTAAAGATAAAAAAGAAGAACATGCCAGTGCACAAGTTCGGGATAGCCAGGATACACTAGAGGTTATTGCTCTTAAAAAGATCGGCGATGGTTATGGCACGTTCGATGAAGCGCATGATTTATCGAATAAAATAGACGACTTTAATACCGCGAAGGAAATCGCCAAACATACTCTTCGGCTGCCTTATGCTCTGAGTTATCCAAGTATAATTGATAGTACCATTGAAATACTTGAGAGAGAAAACAAAAAATATCTTAGTGAGTGGCAAAACCAGTCTTGGTTGAAAGGATCATTAGGTATTGTTTTTAATGAAAATAATGAGTATTATTTAAATGGCTATATTTTACATTATGATTCAAAATTTGGTCTGGTGTATGAAAAGGAGGAAAAAAATGGGGAGATTTAATTTAATTGATGAACCATGGGTTTCTGTCATGATAAATGACAAAGGAGAAACGAAAGAAGTTTCGCTATCAGAAGTTTTTCAAAATGCAAAACAGTATAAAGCTCTGGCAGGAGATAGCCCCACGCAGGATTTTGCGGTTCTTAGAGTGTTATTAGCCATTTTGCACACTGTGTTTTCAAGATTTGATGCCAGAGGCAATACCTATGGTTATTTTGAAGTTGATGAACAGTTGAAACAAACAACGGTTATCGAGGATGAAGATGAGGTAGAGGAGTATGCGGAGGAGCTGTATAACACTTGGATAGAACTGTGGGAGAAAAAGCAGTTTCCACCTATCATCCAAGATTATTTAAAACAATGGCATGAGCACTTTTACTTATTTGATGAAAAATATCCATTTTTTCAAGTAACAGAAAAAATGATGAAACCAGAAAATATTAGTAAAACAAAACCAAGCTCTGTATCAGGAAAAAATATCAATCGTTTAATATCGGAAAGTGGAAATAAAGCTGCACTATTCTCCCCTAAATATGAAGCAAAGAAAAATAAAGAATTGCTAACTGCGCCAGAAATTGCGCGTTGGTTAATTACTTTTCAAGGGTATTCCGGTTTATCCGATAAGGTAATCTTCGGTGATAAAAAATATAAATCTTCGAAAGGTTGGCTTTTTGATATTGGTGGGACTTATCTAGAAGGAAAAAATTTATATGAAACTTTACTCTTAAACCTAGTGCTTGTAGATTCGCAGCAGAAGCAATTAAAAGATATTCAGAAGCCTTTCTGGGAATATTCTGATGAAGAATTAATCCAATGGTATTTTTCAGAAAGAAACATTGATAATATATCAGAATTATATACCAATTGGAGCAGAGCAATTTATATAAACCCAGAATTTGATGTAAGTAAGCCCTTTGAATTTAACATTGTAAAACTCCCTGATATTGCTCACCAAAATCAATTTATAGAACCTATGACAACGTGGCGTTTTAATGAAAGTGGCGAAAATAAAAATACTTATACACCACGAAAACATCAAATTAATCAGTCCATGTGGCGGTCGTTTGGACTAATTACTTTGCCTCACTCAGAAGAAGGAGGACAGAGACGCCCAGGTATTATGGACTGGTTAGACATTATTGATGAAACTATCGAAGAATTCGAAGTGAAAATCCAAGCAGTCAGTATGCAAGATGATGGTAATGCAACTTCATGGGTGCCTGTTAATGAAATTCATGATAGTTTAAAAATTAATGATCTGGTTTTGACTGATGTTGCTCAAGCAGGATGGCTACCGCGTGTCAATGAAGCGGTAGAAACAACCAAAACGGTTATTGGATATACCTATCGAATTTTTATGGAAGATATTAGAGATATCAGGCAGCTTTCTTCCAATCATCAGTTTGTCAACCGCAATGTCGAAGAACTTTATTATGCTGTTGATTTGCCCTTTAGAAACTGGCTATCTTCACTACAGCCCTCTGATTCAAAAGCGGAACAAATATTTAAATGGCATGCGACGCTTAAAAAAATTGTAAATCAACAAGCGGAAAAAGTGTTAGAAAATGCAACCTATCGGGACTATGTCGGAATAGAGTCTGACGGGGAAGTAAAAAATATTATAACGAGTTATAATCGGTTCAAATATTATTTGAATAATAAATTAGAAGAGGAGGGTTAGCGTGGCGGAAGAATTATCTAAAGAACAAACTGTTTTTGCTACTATAGGTAAGATAATTGGAAAACTTGACGAACTCCGAAACAATAGTTCAGGCAAGGCAGCCTTAGCTCATTTACGTAATTCAATTGGTCAACCTTTAAGCGAAACGGTAGACATTTGGCCTATCGTCTTTGAACAAATGCCTGACAGCTTTTTGGGAAGAAGTGGAAGACTCACAAATGAAGAAAGGGCCATATTAACGACCTTACAAATTTATGCCTTACATCAACAAAGTCGCACCGAAAGTGTTAATAAAAGAAGTGAAAAAAGTCAATGGGATAATATAGGAATTTCACTAAAATCGTTGAGGGAAGGTAGTGAAACAGTGGCCATCGATCGACGTTTCAATACGATGATTACGTCTTCATCGTTTGAAGAGCTGACGCATCATCTAAGACAAATGATTCAACTTTTAAAAGCCAAAAATCCAGACATAGCCGTTAATTACGCTCAACTGGGAAATGATTTGTATTGGTTCTTACGAAATAAAGAAGAAAAGGTACGTTTAGACTGGGCGAAAGCCTTTTACAGTAGACAAGAAAGTATAGAAAAAGGAGAAGATGAACTATGACTAATCAACATTTATTTTTAGATATCCACGCAATTCAAACATTACCACCTTCAAACATTAATAGAGATGATACTGGAAGCCCTAAGACAGCACAATATGGAGGAGTGCGCAGAGCACGAGTAAGTTCACAATCTTGGAAAAAAGCAATGCGCGAATATTTCCATAAAAATAGTGCTCAAGCAAATGTTGGAGTGAGGACCTTAGAAATTGTAAGATATATTGCTGACAAAATTAAGAGCTACGATTCCTCAAAAGAAGATAGTGAAGCGATGGAACTTGCAGAAAAGGTTTTAAATAAAGCAAAAGTTAAGACAAAAGACCAACGTGCTAAAGCTTTATTCTTCCTTGGTGACACACAAGCAGAACAGTTAGCCAAAGCCGCTGTAAGCGGGGAAAGTGATCAAAAGCAATTGCAAGAAATTTTACGAGATAATCCCGCAGTTGATATTGCATTGTTTGGGCGTATGGTAGCTGATGATCCTTCACTAAATGAAGATGCGTCCTCTCAAGTAGCTCATGCGATCTCTACTCATGCGGTGCAAACGGAATTTGACTTTTATACAGCTGTTGATGATTTAGCACCAGAAGATAATGCAGGTGCTGGTATGTTAGGTACTTTGGAATTTAATTCTTCCACTCTATATCGTTATGCAAACATAGCAGTTCATGAGCTACTTCAACAACTCCATGACAAGGAGGCTGTTATCAATACTTTACAATTATTTATTGAAGCTTTTTCCAATTCAATGCCTACTGGAAAAGTAAATTCCTATGCAAATCAAACGCTACCTCAAGCAATTGTTGTTACTTTCAGGACAGATCGACCGGTAAATTTAGTTTCGGCATTTGAAGAACCTGTTAAAACTTCAGATGGGAATGTTTCTGCTTCAATCCAAAAGTTATTTAATGAATTAAGAAAAGTTGAGAAGTTTGTTAATGACCCCGAATATACATTTTACTTAACAATGGAAGATGTAGAAAATTTTGACGTCGATGGTGTTAACGAAGAAAATTTAAAAACTTTGTTAGAACATTTTACAGAGGTTACAAATAATTTAATACCTGCTGAGGTGGGTGAATAGTATGAAAACACTATTATTGAAATTTTCCGGTCCATTGCAGTCGTGGGGCACATCTTCTCATTTCGAGACGAGGGAGACAGATCGTTACCCTTCAAAAAGCGCTGTTATAGGTATGGTTGCTGCAAGTTTAGGCTATCGACGTCATGAGGATAAAAAAATTCAAGAGTTAAATGCTTTAGATTTTGGTGTGCGTATTGACCAAGCTGGAGAAAGCTTACGAGACTACCATATTGCAAAAAAATATAAAAATAACGGGGAGATAAATAGAACCTACGTCACTGATCGCTATTATTTAGAAGATGCTATTTTTATCGTAGCCATTGGACACGAAGATGAGCAATTTGTAGAAAAAATTGAACAAGGACTAAAAAATCCTTATTTTCAACCTTTTATGGGACGAAAATCCTTGCCGCTACCTGTAGATTTTTTTATTAAAAGTAGCAAAGAGAGCGTCATTGAAAGTTTGAGCCAGCTCTCCTGGAAAGCAGCAAAATGGTACAAAAAAAGAAGTTCAAACCAATTAACTGCATACGTAGATTCAGATTTAGTATCTGAAGAACCGATGCAAATGCGACAGGATAGGGTAAGGTCCTTTTCACAGAAAAATCGTTCTTTTAGGTTTCGTGGTGAAGCAAAAATTAAAATCGATGTAAAAAGTGAAATGGTGGAAAAGGATGGATTTGCAAGAGAGCACGATGCTTTTGATGCTTTAGGAGGTTAAGATGTATTTATCACAAGTAGAAGTTGACAACAATGACCGATATAAGATTCAAGATTTAACTCATTTAGGAGCCTACCACAATTGGGTGGAGCAAAGTTTTCCAAATGAAGTTGCTTTAACAGAACGTTCGAGGAAACTGTGGCGAATAGATCAATTGAATGGCAAGCAGTATTTATTAGTAGTTAGCTCTGACAAACCTGACTTACAACTACTTGAAACTTATGGGGTGAAAGGAAGTGCTCGTACCAAAGAATATGGTAGTTTCTTGAGTTCATTGGACGATGGGATGAAGGCTCGCTTTAAAGTTGTTTTAAATCCAGTTATTTCAAAAAAACAGGAAGTAAGTAGGAGAGGACGAGTATTCCCGTACTTATCTGAAGAAGATCAACTGAACTTTTTACTTAACCGAGCTGAAAAGAATGGCTTTTTATTGAACGCAGAAGACTTTTTTATTACAGAACGCAGTTTTGAAGTTTTAAAGAAAAGTCGACAAAAAGACCTTCGCTTAAGTAAAGTAACTTATGAAGGAATACTAGAGATTAGTGATGTTCATACCTTTAGAAAAACATTAACAGAAGGACTTGGTAGGAAAAAAGCATATGGATTTGGCATGATGACAGTTATTCCAGGAGTGTAGAGTATGAAAAAACATAACGGAGCTAAAAAAACCGAACTTGATGAATTACCAAGAATTGGTGATCGGGTTACCTTTATTTATATTGAACATGCTAAAATTAACCGACAAGATAGTGCAATAACTGTGTTAGATAGTAAGGGTATTGTTCGTATTCCAGCTTCAATGGTCGGCGTTTTGCTATTGGGGCCAGGAACTGATGTAAGTCATCGAGCAATTGAACTAATCGGAGATACGGGAACAAGTATGGTTTGGGTAGGAGAGCGAGGCGTTAGACATTATGCTCACGGTCGCGCTCTTGCACATTCCAGCCGTTTGTTGGAAAGACAAGCTAATCTTGTATCAAATACACGGTCAAGGTTATCGGTAGCTCGAAAAATGTATCAAATGCGTTTTCCTAATGAGGACGTATCCAATTTGACTATGCAACAATTAAGAGGAAGAGAAGGAGCGAGAGTACGGGAAGTCTATCGAAAGCAATCTAAACTCCATAATGTGGAATGGACAAAAAGAGAGTACAATCCTGATGACTTTGAAGCTGGGACTCCTGTTAATCAAGCTTTATCAGCGGGGCATGTTTCATTGTACGGTCTTGTATACAGTATTATAGTAGCTTTAGGAATGTCGCCTGGTCTAGGATTTGTACATACTGGACATGATTTATCCTTTGTTTATGATATAGCAGACCTTTATAAGGCTGATTTAACTATACCAATTGCTTTTGAAATAGCTGGTGAAAGTCTTCCAGATGAAGATATTGGACGCAAAACTCGGCTGAGAGTGCGTGATGCTTTTGTAGACGGGAAAATCATGAAAACTATCGTTAAAGACTTACAGTATCTTATGGATGTAGAAGCAGAGGAAGAAATGTTTATCGATGTTATTAATCTATGGGACGATAAAGAGGAATTGGTTAAACATGGAGTGAATTACGAAGAGGTGCCACAATAATGCCGTTTACTGTGATTACTTTAAAAAAAGTACCTAATTCGCTTCGAGGAGATTTAACTAAATGGATGCAAGAAATAGCTACTGGCGTTTATGTCGGTAATTTTAATACTAAGGTACGAGGACAATTATGGGAAAGAGTAGTTCAAAGCGTCGGAACTGGAGAAGCTACCATGAGTTACGTTTATCGTAATGAAATAGGTTACCAGTTTGAAACAATAAATACACAACGACAAGTAATCGATTACGATGGAGTTCCACTGGTAATATTGCCAAAGGTGAACGATGAAGTTAGTGAAACTAATTATATAAAAGGTTATAGTAATGCAGCAAAATTTCAAAAAGCTAAGAAATATTCTAAAAAGTATTCACCTACGAACGAGCCAAATTATAAATATGTCGTAATTGACATTGAAACAGATGGACTAGATTATAACGATAATCAAATTATTGAAATCGGAGCAGTTAAGCTGGATGGAGGAAAACTAACAAATTTTCATCGATTAATTAAATACGATAAGGAATTACCAACAGATATTATTAAGTTAACTGGTATCACTCAAGATTTATTAGATGAAAATGGTCAACCTTTAAAGGATTCATTAATGGAGTTTGTAGACTTTATAGAAGATTTTCCTATAGTTGGTTACGGACTTGACTTTGATCTTCGCTTTTTGAATAAATATTTAAAGGATCATGACTTAATAAAGTTATCAAATAAGCCTCATGATTTAATTCGGTATATTAAACGAGAAAAAATGCTTCTCAGTGATTATAAATTAAAAACAGCTTTAGTAAGTTATGGATTTGATGATTATGTACCTCACCGAGCTCTGGAAGATGCGAAAATAATATATCAATTATCGACAAAAGTGAATAAATTTTTGAAAATGGTGAATTAAAAATGCTGTTTTTGTAGGGATCTTTAACTGTCTTTCCCGCATAAGCGGGGGTGATCCTACTCATGCTTGCATTCAATTCCCCACTTTTATGTCTTTCCCGCATAAGCGGGGGTGATCCCCCATTTAAAGCACGCTCATTACTTCGACGGGTGTCTTTCCCGCATAAGCGGGGGTGATCCTCGTTTTGCCATGTTATCCCTACTTTCTAATCTGTCTTTCCCGCATAAGCGGGGGTGATCCTGTCATCAAAAAAATGCAAAAAGAAGTCAAAAAGTCTTTCCCGCATAAGCGGGGGTGATCCTTTTCTTCTAAATAAATGTTATCTTCTCGCTTAGTCTTTCCCGCATAAGCGGGGGTGATCCTACTTGACAATCATTTGTCTTAAAACAATCGAAGTCTTTCCCGCATAAGCGGGGGTGATCCCTTCTTTGTCATATCTCTATAAAAATTTTCTTCGTCTTTCCCGCATAAGCGGGGGTGATCCCTAGGAGGGAATGGCACAGCAGAAATATTATATGTCTTTCCCGCATAAGCGGGGGTGATCCTA
>NZ_AUIQ01000064.1 GCF_000423785.1 Tetragenococcus muriaticus DSM 15685
CTTACAAATAGAGGTTTGTCGTAAAAATTTCAGGACGTTCAGTTCAGAAAAAATTGCGTTCATTTCATTTGGTAATTGATTTTTGATGTTTTTTAAGTGTATCATAAGAGCAAGAACTCCTTGTTTTTAGATTTGTCGTTAAATCCATTATAAAACAAAAGGAGTTCTTTTTGTATCCTTTGAACAAAAGTCAAGCGAACCATTATTTTACTATCAGCGTTGTTCTATCAAAGGGACATCATTATTTTGGGTATGCGAAACTTGAGTCAATTATATGCTTAAAATAAAAACAAGGGCATCTGAGTGCCCTTGTTTTTATTTTTCTTAACTCCCCATTGAAAACACAGCAATACATCCATAACCAGTGTGACTAGAGATTGTAGGTCCTAAAGGGTAATAAGTAATTGGCGTTTTAGGATAGTATTGTTTTAATTGTTGAATAACTTTATCTACCGCTTTTCTATCACCACTATAAGCAACATAAAAATGATTAACTATAGATAAATCAACTCCAGTAATGGTTTCTTTTACCATCCGTTGTAAAGCTTTCTTGCGTCCATGGACTTTATCAACATTTTGCAATTGGCCTTTTTTATCCACATTAAGAATAGGCTTAATACTTAACAATTCACCGATAGCGGCTTGTGCTTTGGACACTCTGCCACCATGTATTAAATGTTTCAAATCATCAACTGTAAACCAAGAACGCAAATATGTTTTATATTTATCTAACCACTGTACGGTTTCTTTTAATGTCTTCCCTTCTTTTTGTAAACGAGAAGCCTCCATTACCAACATCCCTTGCCCTAAACTAGCCGTTTTCGTATCAAAACTAGTAATATCAAAGTCAGGGTATTTTTCTTGTAATGACTTAATTGCATTCAGAGAACTTTCATAGGAACCACTTAAACCAGAGGAAAAACTAACATATAATACAGGGATAGATTTTTTTGCGTAAGGCTCTAAAAATTCCATATATCTTCCCACGTTAATTTGTGAAGTATTGGGATGCTTATTTTCTTTTAATTGATCCAGAAACCAAGCGTCATCAAAAGTTTTCCCGAGATCATCCCTATATTCTTTACCCTCTAACTCAACAAACATAGGAATATAGGCAACTTTGTATTTATCTAGCAAGTCTGCAGGGAGATCACAGCAAGCATCTGTTATAATTTGAAACATGTTCTCGCTCCTTTGAAGTTGTCTTATTTTCATTATACCTTACAATACCGAATAAATTAAGCTTTTTACATTCATAAAAAAAAAAAAAAAAAAAAAAACACCAGAAATTTTTCCTGGTGTTTTTTTTAGCTAACGGAGGGAAATCTTATTGCCTACCAATTATTGGATAACGAAATCACAAAGGGAATATTCAATTTTTGGTTAATGAATAAAGAAATTAAAAAACATTATTCACAATTTTACCTGTTTTCCGCTTAACTTTTGGCAGTCTTTCTATCTTTTTATAAGATTTTAGTTTTGTGACCAAACACTTTCTAAAATATTCGTTTGATTACGATCAGGACCAACCGAGAAAGTGGAAATTCTTACACCAACAAGTTCAGAAATACGACGAATATAATTTCGAGCATTTTCTGGCAAATCATCCAATGTCTTACATTGGGTGACATCTTCTGACCAACCTGGCAATTCTTCATAAACTGGTTTACAACGATTTAACTCTTTTAAACTTGCTGGATAATGATAAATTAATTGTCCATCCAGTTCATAGGCAGTACAAATTTTTACTGTATCTAAACCACTTAAAACATCCACACAATTTAGCGATAAATTCGTAATCCCCGAAACACGTCGCGAATGACGCATTACGACCGAATCAAACCAACCAACACGACGTGGTCTTCCAGTTGTTGTCCCATATTCATGTCCTACTTCTCGAATTTGGTCCCCTACTTCATCAAATAACTCTGTAGGAAAAGGACCGTCACCTACACGTGAAGTGTAAGCTTTACATACCCCTACAACTTTATCGATTTTAGCAGGGCCTACGCCACTACCAATCGTTACTCCACCAGCAACTGGGTTAGACGAGGTGACAAAAGGATAAGTTCCTTGATCGATATCCAACATCACTCCCTGAGCACCTTCAAATAATACTCGCTTGCCTCGATCCAAAGCATCATTTAAAATCACGGAGGTGTCTGCTACATACTGTTTAATTTGTTGTCCGTATTCATAAAATTCTTCAAAAATATCTTCAAATGCAATGGCTTTATCATCATACATTTTCTCAAATTGTCTATTTTTATCTGCTAGGTTCGCTTTTAAGCGTTCGCTAAAGATATCTTTATCCAACAAATCGGCAATACGAATACCAACACGAGCCGCTTTATCCATATAAGCCGGGCCAATACCCTTAATTGTTGTTCCGATTTTATCAGAGCCTTTAGCATTTTCTTGCAATTGGTCTAATTTGATATGGTATGGCAAAATCACGTGTGCGCGATCAGAAATGCGTAGATTTTCTGTTGAAATCCCATGTTCTTTTAAATAGTTTAGTTCTTCTACCAAAGACTTAGGGTTTACAACCACACCATTACCAATGACACTTGTTTTTTCTTTATAAAAAATCCCAGAAGGAATGAGATGTAATTTATAAGTGACGTCATCAAATTTAATGGTGTGTCCAGCGTTATCGCCTCCTTGATAACGAGCAATTACTTCTGCGTTTTCGCTTAAAAAATCAGTAATCTTTCCTTTCCCTTCATCGCCCCATTGTGTTCCTACAACTACCACTGAAGACATATGGATACCTCTTTCTTTTTGTTCTATTCTCTATCTATACAAAAAAGTAAGTAGCAACTAGCCAATTGCTAATCTCTTTTTCTCACTCCCGCATTATTGTACCAACTCCTCCAAGGAATTACAATGAAAAATCGAATAATTAGGTTTTAACGCTTTAATCATTAGTCAAAATACGAACATTAACTTAATAAATAAGGGAATAATGTTTAAAAAACGAAATATATTTAATAAACATCATAATTTTTATAGAGCGTTTCTAAGGCTTCTTTTTCTTGAATTAATTTTTTTCCAATATTCGTTTGTGCTACAGTTGTACGTCTTTCGACTTCTTCTACTAAACGTTTTGTTGATAAAATGTCGATTTGTTGAGTAACCGCCTCATTTACCGAAGAAAATGGCTGATGTGCTACTAGCTGTAACCCGTAACTATTGAATAATAAAGTATATCCGGCTAAACCTGTTTCTTTTTGATAACTTTTAGCAAAACCTCCGTCGATGACTAACATACTCCCATTAGCTTTAATAGGATTCTCCCCTTTATATGCCTTAACTGGAGTATGGCCATTAATAATATGGCCATTTGTCGGTAAATCAAAATCTTTTAAAATTTCCTTACAGATAGATTCTTGATTTCTTAAACGATAATACGCATTCTTTTCTTCATGATGAGTTCCTGAATCTGCGATATAATAACGCTCAAAAGTTGCCATTTCTTTTTTTCCAAATAACGACGAACATTCTCCGGTCCATAAATACCATAATAAATCCGTTGCAAAATCATTAGATACCTCAGGATGATCATAACTATAACGAATTTGTTCTTCAAAAAAATCCAGCAATTCTTTACCAGAATAATGCTTTTGTCCTAAACGGAATGATTTAAAGTCTCCATTTTGATGTAATGGAATACAACCATGCAATAATAAATTTCCATTATACCGTAAATACATGCTTCCCTTTTTCATCAAAAAATCCATATGACGCTTTAAAGGCTCAGAATTTTGAAATGAACGTAATAAATTTTTTATCAATTCTTCCTCTTCCTTGGTCAAAGCACACGGATCCGCTGGGTCAATAGTCGGTGCTGAAAAATCAACTAATGAATAAGTTTTTCCTTGAAGTTGAATCGTTGATTTCGTATAGTCAATAAAATCTAACATCCTTCGCTCATCCATAAGAAATTCTGGGCGTCGCTTAATTAATTGTCCTTCAAGTTTAAATTGCAGTATAGCCGTTGCTTGCTGGATTTTATTTAAATTATTTTTTTCCTCAGCTGAAAAGCTAGTTTCATCTTCTAATTTTGGTATAAATTTATCTCTTACTGTATAGTGCTTCCAGCTATATTCGACTAAGGGACGGAGGTTAACGCCATATCGCTCTTCAACAATGCCTAAATTTCCATACCTAGCACAAATGCGTAAAACATTCATAAGTGCAAGAGGAGAACCAGCCATACCTGCAAGCCAAATAATATCATGATTTCCCCACTGAATATCCACGGAGTGATAATGAATTAAACGTTCCATAATCAAATCAGGAGCAGGTCCTCGATCATAAATATCGCCAACTACATGTAAATGATCCACAACAAAACGTTGAATCACATAACACAAAGCGCTTATCAAAGATGCCGCTTGGTTTAATTGAATAACATTATCAATAATTGCTTGAATATAATCTTGTTTATCTGTTTCTTGTTGTTTTTCCGTTAATAACTCTTCGACGATATAACTAAATCGATCAGGTAAAGCTTTATGAACTTTCGAACGCGTATATTTACGGCTCGTATAGTTGACAACGGGTATTAATAATTGGATCTTTTGTGCATACCATGCTTTCATATCTGCCGTTTCTTTAGTCATTTTTTCTAGTTTAATTTTTTCTTCCGGATAATAAATTAAGGTAGCTAAATCATCAATGTCTACCTCTGTTTCATTGAAACATTCTTTTATTTTTTCTTTAACACTGCCTGAACCATTCCGTAATACATGATCAAAGGCATCATACTCCCCATGGACATCACTAATAAAATGTTCTGTGCCTTTAGGTAAACGCAAAATCGCTTCTAAATTAATAAGTTCAGTCACTACACTCTCTTTATTAACAAAAATTTCTTTTAATAATTTGTAGTAATTTTCCTCCTTCATCTATATACACTCCCTTAATGAAAAATTGGTATTGTTGTATATAAATACAATACAAGTTTAAAAAAATAGTTGCAAGCCTTTTTTAATAAAAAAACTTGCAACTAAATTCTTTATTTTTTTAAATTGGTATAGTCAAAATAATTATTCAAATGCCGTTCGCGGCGAAAGAGAAGAAAATTTATTGTATTCCTTAATAAATAATAGTTCAACTGTACCTCGAGCGCCATTCCGATTTTTTTCAATAATCACTTCAATAACATTATCATTATTTGTTTTTTCTTCTTCCTCATCCTCATTTTCACGTTGATAATAATCATCTCTATATAAAAAAGCCACAATATCTGCGTCTTGTTCAATTGAACCAGATTCTCGAATGTCACTCAAAACCGGACGTTTATCTTGTCTTTGTTCAACACCACGAGATAATTGCGAAAGTGCAACAACTGGAACATTTAATTCTTTGGCTATTTTTTTCAATTGTCGAGAAATTTCAGATACTTCTTGTTGTCGACTTTCTCTACCTGAACCTTCAATTAATTGCAAATAATCAATTAAAATCAAGCCTAAATTCCCTGTTTCTTGGGCCAATTTCCGACAACGAGCTCGTATTTCAGATACTTTGATTCCAGGGGTGTCATCAATGTAAATGCTTGCTTTAGATAAACTCCCCATAGCTACAATTAAATTACGCCATTCCTCATCAGTTAATTGTCCAGTACGTAAATGGTTCGCATCGATAGAACCTTCAGCACAAAGCATACGGCTAACTAAAGATTCAGCACCCATTTCTAAACTAAAAATAGCGACTGTATTATCTGTTTTTGTGCCAACATTTTGAGCAATATTCAAAGCAAAAGCTGTTTTCCCTACTGCTGGACGAGCCGCAATGATTAATAGTTCATCTTTTTGTAAGCCAGCAGTCATTTTATCTAATGCTTTGTAACCAGTAGGTAACCCAGTGATTTCTTCATTATTTTGAGCCAATTCATCAATATTTTCAATTGTCTGATTTAACACATCCGCAATGGATTGGAAGCCATTACTATTACTTTTCTCTGAAACTTCCATTATGCTTTTTTCAGCATCTTCTACGATTTCTTGCACATTTTCATTTTGTTCAAAACCTGTAGTTACAATTTTATTCGCAGTTTGTATTAACTGACGGAGCGTTGCTTTATCATCTACAATTTTGGCATAATAAGATATACTTGATGAAGTAGGCGAAATTTGACTTAGCTCAGTCAAATAACTGATTCCACCAATATCTTCTAAAGAATTACTTTTCTCAATCTCTGCTTTTAAGGTAATTAAATCAATGGCTTCATTACGGTCATTAAGCTGCATCATGCATTGGAAAATAATTTGATGACTTCTACGATAAAAACTATTTGGCACTAGCAGTTCCATTGCTTCAATGATCGCATCCGAATCAAGAAAAATGGCACCTAATACAGCTTGTTCTGCTTCTATATCTTGTGGTGGCACACGATCTTGCCAAACTTCATTCATACTTCTTCTCCTAAATCATTTTCATTCAAACTCAGATACACAACTCTTCTGAAAAAAGGCTAGGACAAAAGCTCCAACAATGATAAGTTTCCAAATAACTAAAATATTAGTTCATCCAAACTTTACAGTTAGTTTCTCGTAAAAATGAACAATAAAGATTCATTGACTAACTTTCAGGATCATTGCTAGAGTGGCTTGTGTCCTAGCTTCCTCATCTTATTCTTCTACGACATGCACTTTGATATCGGCTGTTACTTCAGGATGTAATTTCACAGGAACATCCGTAAATCCTATAGAACGAATTGGTTCTTTTAACTCAATTTTTCTTTTATCCACTTTAATCTGATATTGTTTGTTTAAAGCTTGAGCGATTTGTTTGGAAGGAACAGAACCAAAAAGCCGTCCATCTTCTCCAACTTTAGCAGGGATTTCCACTACTGTATTTTCATCTTCCAAAGTATTTTTTAAATTTTGTGCTTCTCTTAAATTTTCAGCTTCTTTTTGTTCTTGCGCTTGTTCTTTACCACGCATTTCAGCTACGTTCCCTTGGTTAGCTTCTTTTGCTAGGTTATTTTTAAATAAGTAATTTTGCGCATAGCCATTGGGTACGTCTTTAACTTCTCCTTCTTTCCCTTTTCCTTTTACATCTTGTAAGAAAATGACTTTCATCTTTGTCTTTCACTCCTTCTCATTTAATTGTTTCAACTCATTAATTAACATCTTTCGTACATTTTCAACCGATTTATCTTTTATCTGAGTTGCAGCATTACTAAAGTGGCCTCCGCCACCTAGTTTTTCCATAATACGCTGAACATTGATATTTCCCGTGCTGCGAGCATTAATCGAAATTTCTTGTTCTCTCTGTTTTGTGATAACAAAAGCGGCCTCGATATCATTCATTGACAACAAAGTATCTGCTGCTTTAGAGGCTGTAATATTGTCATAAATCTCATTTTGGGAAGCTACAGCTACTACGATATTTTTAGTTACGTATTCACTGCGTGCTACTAATTCACTCATTTGCAAATACGAATCTAAATCTGAACTCAACAAATAGCGCACTAATGACAGATCTGCTCCATGAGTCTTTAAATAACTAGCTACATGAAAAGTTTGTGCTGTGGTTCGAGTAAAGAAACTTTTTGTATCAACATAAATCCCCGATAACAATAAACCGGCAGTAAATTTCGATAATTTTTTTCTTTTATTCGATTGGAACTGAACTAATTCTGCTACCAATTCGCTAGCAGAAGAAGAGGCAGGCTCAATATAAGTCAATAATGGACGTTCAGGAAATTCTTCGCTACGACGATGATGGTCAATAATCATAATTTTATCAAATACATCATATACTTCTTTTGAAATTGATAGAGCTGGCCGGCTATAATCGACCATAACCAAAACACTATTTTCATCAATAAGTTCTAGTGCTTTTTTTCCAGAGATAACTAACTTAGCTGCTTCTGGATGTTTCTCTATTTCTTCTAAACAACGTTTCGTATCTTCTGTTACTTCATCTTCTTCGATAATGACATAACATTCTTTTTGATTAAGCTGGGCTAAAGCAGCCACTCCAAAAGCACTGCCGATAGCATCCATATCTGGATAATGGTGCCCCATAATAAAAATCTTTTTATTTTCAGAAAAAATCTTTTTTAAAGAAGCACTCATTGCACGTGAGCGTATTCGCGTGCGGTGAATCGTCCCTTCTGTTTGACCACCAAAAAACTGCGGTTTTGCTCGCGAATCAGCATCTTTTATTACTACTTGATCGCCCCCTCGGGCTAAAGCCATATCCAAATTATTTTGGGCAACTTCTCCTATTTTTTCCATCGTATTATTTCCGTAAGCAATTCCCATACTCATCGTCAGTACGAATTCACTATTTGTATCTGAATCTTTTAGTCGTTGTAAAATATCAAATTTTTTTTCTTTTATTTTATTTAAATCCTCTGTACTGGCTACAAAGAAATAACGATCCGGATTGACTCGTTTGTAAAAAATTCCATACTCGTTCGCCCAATCAGAAATCATTGTTGTGACTAAGGTGTTTAGTAAAGAAATATTTTTATCATCCATTTTATCAATAATATCGTCATAATTATCCAAAGAAATAATGCCGATTACAGTCATAACCAAGACCCCTTATCAATTCAAATTCCACTAGTAAAATTTGACGATTATTTAACTTCTTCAAAACTTTTTACTTGATTTTTTCTATTCATTTAACTTCCATTTTATCATAAACGATTAGATTATGCGATTTACAGAACAAGTTAATAGACAAAAAATCCGAATGACAAAATTGTCATCCGGATAGGCTTTTTACGGCTCTTCACTTACAAAAGGCAACAAGCCCATAATACGTGCACGTTTGATGGCAGTAGTCAACTTACGTTGATTTTTTGCACTTGTTCCAGTTACACGACGAGGTAAAATTTTACCTCTTTCTGAAATAAATCTTTTTAATAATTCAACATCTTTATAATCAACATGTTCAATGTGATTTGCTGCAAGATAATCTACTTTGCGACGTCTGCGTCCGCCTCTTCTTTGTTGTGGCATTCTACTTCCCTCCAATCAATGTATTAGAATGGTAAATCATCATCTGAAATATCGATCGAAGAACCACCGAAAGGATCAGTGTTATCACGATCAAAATTAGATGTTTCAGAAGATTGAGATGCTTGGTTTTGATTGTAATTGTCTCCAAAGTTCGGTTGATTGCCACTACCAGAATCATTATCAGAGGAACGACGTTGCTCAGTAACAGAGCGCGGCTCTAATAGTTGGAAATTATCTGCTACAACTTCAGTTACAAAAACACGTTGTCCTTGTTGATTTTCATAATTTCTTGTCTGAATTCTTCCAGTAGCACCAATTAATGCACCCTTACGTCCCAAATTAGCAAGGTTTTCTGCTGCTTTTCGCCAGATCACACAGTTAACAAAATCTGCTTCTCTTTCACCATTTTGATTGGTAAACGTACGATTTACCGCCAGCGTAAAAGTCGCAACTGCTACCCCATTTGCGGTATAACGTAAATCAGGATCTTTTGTCAATCTTCCTACTAGTACAACATTATTAATCAAATTACCATCTCCTCATCGTTATCGTTTCATGTGAAACGTATTAATCCTCTTCTTTCACAATCATATGACGAAGAATATCATTATTGATTCTTGCAAGACGGTTAAATTCATTCACCATATTTGCAGTTGATGGAGAAGAAACGTTAACGATGTGGTAGATGCCTTCACGATAGCCATCTATTTCATACGCAAAACGACGTTTTTGCCAATCTTTAGATTCAATCAATTCGGCGCCATTATTAGTAACAACTGCGTCGAAACGTTCTACTAAAGCATTTTTTGCTTCTTCATCAATGTCAGGACGAATGATGTAGGTAATTTCATACTTCGTATTTTCCATTGATTTTTCACCTCCCTATGGTCTTTGGCTCCTTTTTTCCAGGAGCAGAGAGAGCTGTCAATTAAGACTACTCACGAATTGGAATTATACACGTATTTGTCTTCCTACGCAAGATATTTCGCTTGGATTGTTTGGAATTGGAATAGGTTGTACATAAATAAGTACGCAAAAAATCAACAAAAGCATTCCTGAATGATTTATAAATTTTTCCAAGAATGATTCAATCATTGGTATGCTCATTTTTCTAAAAGTTTAGTTGCTTCACCTTCTGGGTGTACAAAAAGAACGCACTTCGTGTTATTGTAAAGTCGACAAAACATAACAATAAAGGAGTGCGTTCTTATGTCTATTACTTTACAACAAAATTCTCTTACATTCAATGAGCAAAAAGTCATCTCAATAGCCAACGACGGTGGTACCTTAACCAATGACGCGGGGCTCGTCTTACTTTCGGAGTTTCTAAATCAAATTCATTTTGATTCACTGTTAGCGCAATACGTTCATATTCCAGAGCATCGTTTCTT
>NZ_AUIQ01000065.1 GCF_000423785.1 Tetragenococcus muriaticus DSM 15685
CATAGATAGTTTAAGAAACCAAGAATTTGAAGGTTGGTTGAACCAATACGAAGCCCTTCCGGACGACGTCGTCGCTCAAGAAAAGCGTTGGCAAGCTATGAAACGCTGGGTACAGAAAAAACCTCATTTTCAAGCTCATGAAGGTGCGTTTAAAGGGCAAATGGGCGAAGGAAAAGCGAAAAGTGCCCCTTTAGGCCAATTCGCCAAAGGATTAAACCAATTAATAATGACCCCGAATTATCTCTAATAAAAACTTGTTTTTGTTAGAGATAATGAGGGCAAACCGAACGAAAGTGAGGTTGAAAATAACTTCGTGTCTGCCCCAAAAGACGGTTTTTTTATTCAACCTCAATAAACTTGACACATACTTGAATTTGTGAAGTATTTTAAAAATAAAAACGTCTTATGTTATAATAGATATAATTCATTCATTGAGGAGGCTTACTATGACAGACGAAGTACAAAAGCATTTAGATAAAGGAATGTACGGCACCCCCTCTGTAAACCCTGATGAACAAAGAAAATTTTTAGGAACTTTTCGTGAACGTGTCTATATTCAAATAACAATTCAACAAATGAGACAAGAAAAACTTAAAAAAATCTTAGATACCCATTTAACAGATTACTCTGATGCCAGTGTTTTGATTAATGGAAATGTTAGTCAAACACTACAGACTAGCTACATCCAAAGCGTTATGAAGGCAAAACTTAAGTTTACTGTTGTTGATACTGATTTGCAAGATGATGAAGAAAGTGGCCTTCTTGTCGTTTCTGATGAAGCCGTAAACGAAGATACAATCGATATCGCGGAAAAATTTGCAAATGATATCTCGCAATCTTCGCAAAACGACAATGAAAAAAAGGGATTTTGGCGTAGTCTTTTTCACAATGATTAATTAAAAATGCTAAGCTAAGGTACAAAAATGAAGATAAGACTTGCTGGTATCGTTTGTTCCGATAAACCAGTAAGTCTTTTTTATATTGGAGTCATTCATTTTTATTACCGTTATCTTCATTATGATTTCCTCAAAGTTATTTTACAAAATCAGGATACAAAAGTCTTAAGATATCCATGGTTAAACGACGCCCTTTGCCCCTATAAGGGTAACAATGCATATGCATCATAGGATTAAAATTCGCCTCTATAATACCATAAGCGTCTACTGCAGAAGCAGGTGCTGCAATATCAGGAATAATGATGTCCACCCCACAAATGGTTGCACCTAAAGTTTGGGCCACTTGAACAGCTAATTGTTTATAGTCCTCAGAAAATTCATCTGTCATATCAAACGAATCTCCCCCCGTAGATACATTAGAGTTATCACGCAAATAGACGGTTTCTCCTTGGTCTGGCACCGAATCGAATGTATATCCTTGTTGATGTAAGACTAACTCTTCGCTTGCCCCTAGCTGTATCTTTTCTAGCGGGGTCCGATGATTCTCTCCTCGCAAAGGATCGCTATTTTTTTGAGCAACTAATTCTTGAATCGATTGTTTTCCATCTCCGATAACATTAGCAGGGACTCGCAATAAAATAGCTTTCACTTCATCGCCAATGACAAAAAAACGGTATTCAGTGCCCGGTATAAAGTCTTCAATTAAAACCGAACCATCTTCTTGAAAAGCTGTGTTTATCGCCTTTTCATAGTCTTCTTTACTTGGTCCTTCTTCAAAAACTGTAATACCTAAGCCAAAGTTAGTAGACTTCGGTTTTACGACAATACTTTTATCTCGAAACTCTTCATAACTTCCGTTTGCTGCTTTTTCACTAGTAAATTCTTTCCCTTGAGGTACTCGGAAACCAGTTCGATGTAGAAGTTTTTTAGTCACCGTTTTGTTTTCCATAATCAAAGGAGTAATATAAGTATCTTTACTTGTCATATTGCCATTTTTTACATATTCAGTATGGTCTTGGGCATTTAGCTCCAAAAACTGGTCTTGTTCATCTAATACTTCAATATCAAATCCCTTTTGAATAGCGTCAAACATAAAAATTTGGGTCGAAAGTTCCATATTTGTAAATCCTGCTAGTTGGTAAGGTGCTTGCCAAGCTTTTTCATAATAAGATAAACCTTCTTGTTTCCCTAATTCTTTTTGTGTTCTTTTTTGCGCATCTAGGTAAACTCTCCCAGCTAACGTTTGCTTCGGGTCCTCTAACATTTCTTCTAAGCGATCCAAAATTTCAGTTGAAACTGGCAACGCTATTTGTTCAACAAAATCTCTCATTGCAACAATTAGGCTTTTAGCTTGGTCATAATAAACTGTTTGTGCTAACGGTGACTCCAAAGCCACGAAATTGTTCATTTGTTCCCCTTGTTCGACCCATTCGTCTGGCTCAGCTTTTTCATCTGTCCATAATAAAAACAGCATAAAAAGATGAAGAAATTCAACTTCTTTTTGACCAATACCATAAGGTTGATAAGGATCAAGATCAATATTACGTAATTCAATATAACGTATCGGTTTATCTGCTAGGTCAGCTACACTTTCACCGCCCCTTAAGCGAACAGCAGCATAAAATTCTTTTTCTTCAGAAAGCTTCCCTTCTTCTACCATTTGTTGAATATCTGCCACGTATTCTTTTACTGAGCGATAAGTCACTTTAACATCTTCAAGATTCTTATAGCCGTATTCACTATTACGAATACTACGAACCGGCTCAGTAGGATGTTTATAGCCATTAAAATAACGAGGATTGCTTAACGGAGAAGCTCCAAAAAAATAAGTTGTTAGCCAACGATAATGTAAGTAATTTCGAGCCACTTTTAAGTAAACCTCTGTCTTAAACTGATCATAGTTTTCGTATTCCTCTTGCAATTCAAACATCTTTTGTATCATTTCATCGTCAAATTCAAAATTAAAATGAATCCCGCTAACCATTTGTTTCCTTCGTCCATAGGTTTTTGCCAGATAGCGACGATATAACACATCTTCAAAATTATCTAGTTTAGCAATGACAATATCTTCTTCTGTCTTAGGTAAGGCAGGAGGCATGCTCAATGGCCAAAGCATTTCATTAGGCTCCATGGAACGATACACTGTGTCATGGATAGCTGCTAACCAACGAAAAAGGTCGGAAATATTATCTGTAACAGGCGTGACTAATTCCATTTGCGTTTCAGCAAAATCTGTTTGGATATAGGGATGATAACTCCGATTTCCTAATTTTTGCGGATAGTCTGTTGTAACTAAGTCCCCTTCTGTCGTAACTCGTTGACTCTCTTTTTCAATACCATAACGAGCTTTTAATAAGTAAGGATATAATTGTTCGTTGGTTAAAATGGATTGGATATTCATAAAATAATCCTTTCTTTAAAAATTCTATAGCCATTATAGCAAACAATAAAAAAGGAAGCTTTCATTTTGTTCCCAAAAGTTCCCATATTTCAAGTTGAAAATGAAGTAAAAATAGAGGATAAAAAGGGGACCAAACGATCCATACCTCAAACCGTTTGGTGCCCTCTTTTATTCTTCTTGTAAGAGACCCTTGAAAAGTCCTACAACAAAATCATTAGGGTCAAAAATTTCTAAATCATCGATTTTCTCACCTAATCCGACGAGCTTTACTGGCAAGTGTAACTCGTTACGAATGGCTAATACAATACCACCTTTAGCCGTACCATCCAATTTGGTCAACACTAACCCTGTAACATCAGTTGTTTCTTTAAATTGTTTCGCCTGGTTCATAGCATTTTGACCCGTTGTAGCATCTACAACTAACAACACTTCATGAGGAGCGCTAGGATCTTCTCGCTTGATAACGCGTTTAATTTTATCTAGTTCATTCATTAGATTTACTTTATTTTGCAGACGACCTGCGGTATCAATCAGTAAAACATCTGCTTGTTCCTCTTTTGCTTTAGTCATTGCATCAAAAACAACGGAAGCAGGATCACTACCGGTATTACCACGTACCACTTCTACTTCAGCTCTTTTTCCCCACTCCACTAATTGATCAATAGCTCCAGCTCGAAAAGTGTCCGCTGCTGCTAACACAACTTTCTTTCCTTCTTGTTGATATTGCCATGCAAGCTTGCCGATACTCGTTGTTTTTCCCGTACCATTCACGCCTACGAATAAGAAAACAGAGAGCGCATTGTGTTGCTCGTTAAGTTCATTAACTTCTTTTTCTCCTTCTTCTTCGTACAGATCAACTAATTTCTCAATAATAGTATTTTGTACAGTTGCAGGTTTTTTCGCATTTTTTATCTTTACTTCTTGTCGCAATTCGTCCGCAATACGCATAGAAGTGTCAAAACCAACGTCTGCCCCAATAAGCGTATCCTCTACTTCTTCAAAAAAATCTTCATCTACTGAACGAAAATTAGCAAATAGTTCATTCATACGGTCTTTGAAAGTCTTACGCGTTTTTGTTAAGCCTTTTTCATATTTTTTTTGTGTATCTTCTGGTTCAAAGCTATCTGTCTCTTCTTCGGTTGTTTCTACCTGTTCATCAGCTGGAACATCCGCCTCTGTTGTAGAAACTGTCTCTTCTTCCCTTGTTTCAGTTGTAACTTCTTCTTGGGTCGTAGTCTCTTCTGTTTGTTGCTCTTCTTCTTTATCTTTTACAAAGGCATGTTTAATTTTATCAAAAAGCCCCATTTATCTTTCACTCCTTTGGGTAAACTAACGATATTCTACATCAATGTAGCACATATTTTTCCACAACTTGGGCAACGCCATCTTCTTCATTTGTCCCAGTAACGATATTTGCTTTTTGTTTAATGGGCGCGACCGCATTCTCCATTGCTACCCCGAAACCCGCATATTCAATCATTGGTAAATCATTTTCTTCATCCCCAATACCCATAACTTCTTCCTTAGAAAAAGCTAAGTCTTGAGCTAAAGAAGCGATACCAAAAGCTTTAGTAATCCCTTTAGGCATGAATTCCAATAAATTTTCTCGTGATTTAATCACTTCATAGCGTTCTTTATATCTAGCTGGAATTTTAGCAATTTGTTGATCTAAATAATCTTGGTGATAACCAACTACTGCCTTATTATACAAACGCTCAGGCGTCATTTCCTCCACTGTAGCTGCTTGAAAAGTTAAAAGTGGATTCAATTGTGGATAAAGTGATAGATGTTGAACAGAGGTTGGTAGTGACAAGACCACTTCATCTGACAATACATCCAAGGGCAAATTTAAATTTTGTGCTAAATCAACCAAATCCAACACATCTTCTTGGCGCAATGCAGCTTTTTCAACGATTTCTCCGGTATCATTTTTTTGCACAAGACCCCCGTTAAAGGTAATACTGTAATCACCAGCACTTTGCATTTCTAACTCTTCTAAATACGGACGGATGCCTGCTAATGGTCGTCCAGTACAAATAACAACTTTTGTTCCTTGTGCTCTAGCTGCTTGTAAAGCTTTTTTATTCCTTAAAGAAATCTGTTTTTCTTCATCTAATAGCGTTCCATCTAAATCAATAGCAATTAATTTAATCATGCTTTACCTTTCCCTTCAACTGCAATTTGCCCGTTTTCCGCTACATCTTCTAAACGTACTGACACAATTTTAGAAACTCCTGATTCTTCCATTGTAATTCCATACAAGACATTGCAAGCTTCCATTGTTCCTTTTCGATGGGTCACCACAATAAATTGTGTATCATTATTAAAAGTCTGTAAATAATTTGCAAAACGTAAGATATTCGCTTCGTCTAAAGCTGCCTCGACCTCGTCTAAAATACAAAAAGGAATCGGGCGTACTTGAATAATAGAAAAAAGTAAGGCGATCGCCGTCAAAGCGCGCTCTCCTCCCGAGAGTAAACCTAGATTTTGCAGTTTTTTTCCTGGTGGTTGAGCTTCAATTTCAATTCCAGTATTTAACAAATCATTAGGATCAGTCAAAAATAACTCTGCTCGTCCGCCACCAAACATATTGGGAAAAACAACTTTAAACTGCTCGCGGATTTTTTCAAAAATATCTTTAAAACGAGTTTTTACCTCTTCATCCATTTCATCCATTGTAGTAAATAATTGGTTTTTAGCAGTTAATAAATCTTCTCTTTGCTTATTCAAAAATTCATAACGTTGGGAAACTTCTTCATACTGTTCAATGGCATTTAAATTGACCGGACCTAACTGTTCAATTTTTTGTCGTAAACGCTGGATTTTCCCTCTTGTCTCTTCGTCCTTAGTCATAGGCTCATAGTCTTGTTGTGCTTTTTCAAAGGTTATATGGTATTCCTCTTGTAAATAAGTCAAACGTTGATCTAGTAAATTTTCTTGATAATTTTTGGTTACTTCTGACTTTGTTTTTTCTGCCAGCTTTTCTTTTTGTTGTTGATTTAATTGACTTAAATTTTCATCTTCTTCACTAATTTCTTGATACAAACGATCGCGCTCTTGTCGCTTTTCATGTAATTGCTGTTGCAAATCATCTTTTTTTTCAGTTAAGGTCGCAATTTGTTTTTGTAAGGATTCTTCCGTTTCTTCATGACCTGAGACATCTGTTGTCAAAGCTTCTAACTGTTTTTCTAATGCTTCTTTTCGTTGTTTTTGTTCTGAATAATCTTGGTCGTTCGTTTGAATCTGTTGTTTTAATGTATTCGTTTGTTCTTTATTCACAGCAAGTTGAGCCTTTTTTTCAGATAACTCTTGGTTAAGATCGGTTCGTCTTTTTTCTATCAAATCGTCTTGGTCGTTCAGCTCTTGCATCTCTGTTTGTAGCTTTTGCAGTTGATCTGTCACACTTTGTTGTTGACTTGTTAATGTTTCTTTTTTTTCTTGGTAATCTGTAATAAAGTCTTGTACTTCCTTGTTTTCATACTCATAAATTTTTTGTTCTTTATTTAAACGTTCCATTTCTTCCACTATGCGATTTTTACGCGTTTGTAGCTCTTGCTCTTCTAAACGAGCCGATTCCCCTTTGGTACGCAATGTTTCCATTTCCTGCTGGCAGGTTTTAGCTTGTTGTTGAAATTCCGACACTTGGTTCTCCACTGTTTTCAACCGTTTATCGCTACGTTGAGCTTGTTCCTTTAGTGTCTGCAATTCATTTGCTTGACTAAATAAGCTTCCCTGATTACCTCGTTTCGTTGCACCACCAGTCATAGACCCCCCAGCATTCATCACATCTCCACTTAAAGAAACCACCCGATAGCGAAATTGAACAGCTCGTGCAATATCATTCGCACTTGCCAAATCATGGGCAATCAAAGTGGTCCCTAACAAGTTTTGCATTATTGCTGAAAACTCTGCTGAAAAATGAACTAACTGACTAGCTATGCCAACAAACCCAGAAACATTTTGAGCTTGCTCCAAAGCAGTACTCGATAATTGCCTCGGTTTAATGGTTGTCATAGGTAGGAAAGTAGCACGACCAGCTTGACGTTGTTTTAGAAAATTTATTCCAGCCTTAGCAGCTTCTTCATTTTCTACAACAATATGTTGAGCTTGCGCACCAAGGGCCGTTTCAATAGCCAAGGTGTAATCTGCAGGAACTTC
This sequence comes from Tetragenococcus muriaticus DSM 15685, assembly GCF_000423785.1. Taxonomy (GTDB): domain Bacteria; phylum Bacillota; class Bacilli; order Lactobacillales; family Enterococcaceae; genus Tetragenococcus; species Tetragenococcus muriaticus. Next base: position 7,456 of record NZ_AUIQ01000065.1, read on the forward strand.
CATCAATTCTGCGACAGCTCCTGCAATACCTGAAAGTTCATTACGCTGTTGCAGTACAATACGAACTCCTTGATAAAAGCCTGAATAGTTCTCTTGGATATCTTGAAGACTTTTTATCCTTGCCTTAATCTGACGAGTTTCATCCATTAGTTGATACATTTTCTTTTGCGTATCTTCATATTGTTTTTGATAAGACTGTTGTTTTTCTTGCAATTGGTTAAATTGCTTTCTTTGTTCGGACAAACTTTCTTGCAATTGTTCTAATTGTGACGTTACGTCATTAAGTTCTTCTTGTTTTTGTTTGTAGTCTTTACCAATGTTTTCTTGTTTTTCTAAAGATGATTGGTTTTTAGCCATCTCTTGTGTATATTCTCGTTCAAGATTCTTTAGTTCATTACCGATATTGGCTTGATGTTGCATGTGATCAACGTATTTTGCACGAAGCTCTTCAATTAGCTCCTTAGTAGATTTTTGATACTTTTGTAACTCAGCTTGAGCTTGTTCAATCTCTTTTTCAACCGATTGAACCTCTCCGTTTTTCTCTGATAATTTTCCGACTAAATTCGTTTTTTCGTTCTCTAAAGAGGCAATTTTTTCATTAATTTCAGCTAAATTTTTTTGATACTCTTGTGCGCTTTTTTGAGCATGTTTTGACCGTTCTTGCAGTACTTCTTGTTGTCCTTCAGCTTTTTTTAGTGCCTCTACTATAGAAACTTGGGTTTGGTTATTTTTTTCTAACCACTGATCCAATTGACTCCGTTTTAAACGTTGTTCTTGTAATGTTTCTTCTTTTTGTTGAATTTGATGGGCTATTGTATCCAACTGCTCATTTAAATCCTCTAGTTGCCCTTTGGCTTGTTCAAAAGCAACTTTAGCTTCTTGCATTTCAGCAACGGTATAAGCCACGTCAAGCTTTGTAAAATCCTCTTTTAACGCTAAATATTGCTTAGCCGTAGTGCTTTGCTCTTTTAATGGAGCCATCTGGTCTTCTAGTTCATAAACAATATCTTGAACACGACTTAAATTATCCTCTGTAGCAAAGAGCTTTTGTTCTGCTTGTTTTTTGCGTTGCTTATACTTTAAAACGCCTGCAGCTTCTTCAAAGATCCCTCGACGATCTTGGGGTTTACTAGCAAAAATTGCTTCTACTTTTCCTTGCGATATAATAGAAAAAGACTCTTTTCCTAACCCAGAGTCCATAAATAATTCTTGGATGTCTTTTAATCGGCACGCTTGCTTATTTAAAAAAAACTCACTTTCACCAGTTCGGTATAAACGTCGTGTGACGCTTACTTCACTATAATCTACGGGCAAATAATAATCCGCGTTATCTAGAACGACTGTCACTTCACTAATGTTTAACGGCTTTCGTGAATCTGAACCAGAAAAAATGACATCGGGCATCTTACCGCCTCTTAAGTTGCGAGCAGACTGTTCGCCTAACACCCAGCGTACAGCTTCAGTAATATTACTTTTTCCACTGCCGTTTGGACCAACAATGCCGGTTATGCTATCTTCAAAGTCGATCACCATACGGTCAGCAAATGATTTAAAACCGGCTAACTCAATTTTTTTTAAATACACCTATGTTCCTCACTTATCTTCAAGATGAACTAATGCATTCGCTGCTGCATCTTGTTCTGCTATTTTTTTTGATTTACCGTATCCTTTACCGACTAACTCATTATCACAATACACTTCTGTCCAAAAAAGACGGTCATGAGCAGGCCCTTCTTCTTTGACTAGGCGATAATCGATGATCCGATCACCAGAACGCTGCAAAACTTCTTGTAGCCGTGTTTTGTAATCCATCTCATGTGAAAAAGCACCTGATAAAACTTTAGGATAAACAACTTGTTTTAAAAACGCTTCAGACTTTTCTAACCCTTGATCTAGATATAAAGCCCCTAAAAAGGACTCAAATAGATCACACAACAAAGCGACACGCTCACGTCCGCCTGAACGTTCTTCTCCTTTACCTAAGGCAATATAACGGTCAAAATGGCATTCCCTAGCAAATGCTGCTAGGCTATCTTCTTTTACGATAGCTGCTCGTAATTTCGTTAAAGTTCCTTCAGGCACGTCTGGATATTGAGAATATAAAAACCTGGAGACGAGTAATTCTAATACAGCATCTCCTAAAAACTCTAGACGTTCATTATCTGATAGTTGTAATTGACGATGCTCATTCACATAAGATGAATGGGTAAATGCTTGGTCTAACAAGCTAACATCATGGAATACGATATTGAAGTTCTCTTGTAATTTTTCTAAAAACTGACTGTCCATTGATTCCATTCCTTTTCTTTTTTGACCTTCTTTCATTATACTGATTTTTATCAAATAATGAAATAATTGTGCAGAAAGAAAAGCAAAATCTTTGAGGAATTTTATGCCTTTTTTATTATAAAATATGATCATTCTTCATTAAAAATGAAACGAACTTCTAATTTTCAATAACATGAATCGAGTAGGGCGAAATCAATCGCCCTCTCACGTCACCTGGACATACGGTTCCGTATCCGGCGACTCCATTATGAATATATGTTATGTCTATATTGGTAGTAATCTAAACAACTGACTAGGCCTGCTTGGCCTAGTTTTTGTTTAGTTATTGCCCTTCTTACACAGGTTTTGGTAGCTACCCACTGGTAGTGGTTTCCTGCGTACGATGTTAGTTTAGCTAAGCTCTTATTTACACCTAACTTTTGTAATCCCCATTGTCTCTTGGAGGGAACCTTCCACATCTTCCAGACGATGGTTCGCAATCGCGTTCTTAAATGGGCGTCGATCCGTTCCATCTTGGCTTTCAT
>NZ_AUIQ01000066.1 GCF_000423785.1 Tetragenococcus muriaticus DSM 15685
GTCATTGGCTTGATTTTTCATTCGGCGACGAACATAGGTCACCGTGCCAAACAAAAAGGTGATGGTTCTTTCGCTTTTGCGGTCGACGCGAAAGCCTTCTTTCTTCCATTGGGCACAAATTTCTTCATCGAGCGTTTGAAAAGCTAGTTGGGTGATTGTCGCTATCAGTTGCGCAAAAAAAATCATCATGGCTCTTTCTCTTGCTAAAAAATTTCTTTCCTTCTTCATTACTTCCACTAAATCTGTTACAATAGAATCCATAAGAAACCGCCTTTATTCATTAGTGCCTGTCAGCCCAATGGATAGAGTAACGGTTTCTTTTTTATTCGTCTAGAGGAAACCTCAATAAATTTTACACTTAGTATATGACCGTTTTTCATTTATCATTGCTTCAATGTTATTTAAATCTTCATCCGTAAAATCATTCTTTAATAAAAGATCGTTAATGACATTACTCATTTTCATCGCACAAGTTTTTTCAGAAACTTCTGCAGCTGTTTGATGAATGCTCTCGTCTTCAGTCAAAATCGGTGAATAATAATATTTATTGCCTACTTTTTCTGTTGATAAACAATTTTTATCTACTAGACGACCCAATAATGTTTTGATTGTTGATGCGGTCCAAGCAAATTTTTCTTTTAAAGAAGGTAACTACTTCTTTACTAGTTACGACATCTTTTGTCCAAGCAATTTTCATCACTTGCCATTCAGCATTGGTAATTTGCATCGACTATTCCTCCCAAGCCTTGATCTCACTTTCTACAACCCATTGATAATTTCTTACCCATCGTTCTTGTTCAGAAGAGTAGTAGTCAATCATATATACCGGCTCTGTCGTCATACGTTCAATAGTTCCAGTAGCATTTTGCATTCCAGACATGTGTTGTGCAAGAATGGTTACTTGATCTCCAACATCGACGCTACCTTCATAACTAATTTCACCATCTACAACCCATTTATGGTCGGTGACTTGGTCTCCAGAATTTGTATCGTTATAAGTAACAGAATACACTGTCGTATCATAAACGCCGTCAACAACAGCTTTAGCGTGTAACATATCTGACATATGATCTGTAAGTAATTCTACTGTAGTTCCTACTGGATACTTCGGATTCTTCACTTCTTGGATCCCTTCTGGAAGATATCCACTTTCATCATGATGCATGTGCATATGGTTCATTTTAAATCCCTCCTGCTTCGTTTACAAATGTAATTCGTTTTGCACTCATACTATATAATTTATGTTTACATCTGTCAACAAAAAACAGAAAATTTATATTCTATCATTTGTTTAATTTCTTACCTTGCTCGTTAGCTCTTCAATTTGGATACGATTAGGCTCAAAGCCAACAAATACTTCTTGTTTTTTTAATAAGCCTCTTTTTTTGAAAACTATTGCTGGTACAATGCGATTACCAGTTAATGTTACAAGCTCTTTCTCTTGCTCTGGATTACTTTCTACATCATGACTCTGAAAAGGGATATCATTTACAGTTAAGTAATGTTTTAAATTTTGGCAATCAGAACAAGTAGGCCGTGTATAAATTTCTAGTTCATATTTCGCCATTCTCTCTTCCTCCACCTTTCGTTTACAGTTGTAGTTACAAGTAGCATATAATAACTGTTACATATGTCAACATTATGATTTATTTTTCTTTATTGTTTTAGTGATATTTTTCCAAATAAACAAAAACAGTTCCAAAAAGAGACCCATCCTTTTGAAACTGTTTTTTAAATAAGAACATTAATACTTTGTAGTCTGTTCCAGCATTCTTTCGATAAAGTATTTTTTAACAAATCACTCGGAAATTTGTAGAACAATTTTTCCAGTAAACTTCTTCGATAAAAATGTTTTTTGCGCTTCCACAATATCTTTTAGTGGAAATGTTTTAGCGACCATAGGTTGAATTTGCCCTTTTTCGATATAATCAATCAAATTAACGAATGCTTCTTTTGATTGATAAGTACTGCCAAACAAACTTAAGTCTTTCAAATAAAGCGTCCGTAGATCCAACTCAACGATTGGACCTCCAGTCGCACCTACAGAACCGTACTTTCCACCTTTTTTTAAATTTTTCAACAATTCTGGCCATTGACTGCCTCCAACTATATCTAGCACAATATCAATATTATTCCTAGAAGAAAATTTAGACCACTTAAAATGGACAGGAGAGCTAATAGACAAACGTGAAACTGCAACAGATATTATAAAAGAAAAACGTGGCTAAATAGAAATGAGACTAGGACATAAATTAGAATTATGTCCTAGTCTCATTTTAGATTTATTGCATTCGATATTTACTCATAAAGCAAGTTTTCAGGTCTTATTGTTTTATATAAAGCAAATGCTCCGTCCAAGTTTTCAACGTTATAGCCATTTTGTGTAAGGATTCTTTCAGCAATATAACTACGTAATCCTGTATGACAGCTGACAATATATTCTTGATCCTTATCTAACTCGGACAAACGATCGCGTAATTCATTCAATGGAATGTGCAAGGAATTTTTGAATTGTCCTTTAGCCAACTCAGCCTTGTTACGTACGTCTATTAAAACTTTTCCTTTTGCAAATGCGTCTTCTAGTTCATACCATTGAATTGATGTACTTTCTCCTTCAATAATATTCATCGCTGTATAACCTGCCATATTTACAATATCTTTAGCTGAACCAAAGGGTGGAGAGTACGACAATTCAAGTTCAGGCAAGTCCATTACCGTCAAGCCAGCTTTAATAGCCGTTGCCAAAACATCAATACGTTTATCTACTCCTTTTTGGCCTACTGCTTGAGCACCATAAATTTCACCAGTTTCAGGATGAAAAATAAGTTTCAAAGTAATATCGGTAGCCCCAGGATAATAACTTGCATGATCCTTACCAGCTACATGTATCACTGAGTGAGATAAGTTTTGTTGTTTAACACTCCGTTCATTCAATCCAGTAGAAGCAGCTGTTAAATTAAAAACTCGAACAATAGAGGTACCGATACTTCCTTTATTTTTTCTAGCTAAGCCAGAGATACTATCCGCCACTTGTCTTCCTTGTCGATTCGCTGGAGAAGCTAGCGCGATCAAAGTATTCTCACCTGTGATTTGTTGCTTAACAATAATCGCATCCCCAATCGCGTAGATGTTAGGGTCGCTCGTTTGATAATTTTCATCTACATAAATACCACCACGCATGCCCGTTTTTAGCCCAGCTTGTTGTGCGATCGTACTTTCTGGCTGAATCCCCATAGAAAGAATGGTTAAATCAGAAGTTAGCTGTTCGCCGTTTTCTAAGATCACTTTCCTTCCCTGGTCTTGAAACTGAGCCACAGAATTTGAGAAAGAAACGTTGACGTCTTGTTCAAGTAGCTCATTTTTGACAAAAGCTGCCATCTCTTCATCTAAGGGAGGTAAAACTTGAGGCGCCTTTTCAACGATGTTGACGTTGATATCTCTTTTCTTCAAATTTTCTGCTACTTCTAGTCCAATAAACCCAGCGCCTATAAGTACGGCATTTTCAGGTTGGTAACTTAAATTTTCCATAATTTGATCTAAATCAGGAATGCTACGCAAAGTATGAACGTTTTGACTCTCGGAAAGACCAGGGATCTCCGGTGTAATGGGAGTTGCGCCGGTAGATAAAATAAGGGCATCGTAGCTTTCAGCAAACACTTCTTGCTTATGTTCCACCATAACCTGCTTTTCTTCAGGGTGAATTTCAACAACTTCATGATTGGTTCGTATGTCTAGATTATAACGAGCTTTTAAAGCCTCTGGTGTTTGAACGAGTAATTGTTCTCTATTTTCAATTTCTCCAGAAATATGATACGGTAACCCGCAGTTCGCAAAGGAAACATATGGCCCTTTTTCCAACACAATAATTTCAGCATCTTCATTTAATCGACGTAGCCGTGTAGCGGCAGACATCCCACCAGCTACACCTCCGACAACGATTACTTTCATTGTCATTCCTCCTCGTTATTTAACTGATTTGTCTGTATCAAGAAGCGATGAATATACTTTTATATCCAAAACTGCACTTTCATCCAGCGCATCTAAGCCTGTCACTTCTAGTTTATTATTTTGTACTGATATCACTTTTCCTACACAAAGAGCAATTGGATTAGGACGATTAGGCGAACGAGTCGCAAAAACACCATATACTTTATCAGAAAAAGGAGTTTTAGTAGAAAGCACCGAACGATCTGATCGATCTTGCCAGTAAAGGACAACAATATGTTCTAAGTCGGATACATCTTTTAAGCCTTCCACATATTCTGGGAATATTTCAATAGTTGCCGTTTCATTAGCATATTTCCCTTGCTTTGGTGCTTCTTTCTTTGTTTTATATGAGCTATGAACTGTTCCTATAGATGTTAATTTCATTAAAATCCCTCCAGAAATCATGATAAAAAAGTTGGAATTCAGTTCTCTCAATTAAGAGAATAAAACGAAGTAAGTTATTTGTAAAATTAGTAAATTTTTTGAATTGTTCATTCCAACTATAAAAAACAGTGTCTCGTCTAATTTTCGTCTATAGATGAGATCACTACTTTTTTTATACGTAGAAAATATTTTATTTGTTGTGTCTGTTGCAGTTTTAATTATTCTATGGAAACTATCTGCTGGTATAGTCCTTAAATAAAAATCGCTAATTTATTTTAGCATTGTTTTTATAGATAAGGGTGATTACGTTCTCCAATTCCTATCAACTTGTCCTTCTCTTCTATATCTTAAAAATGTTACCTCACTAGTACTTTCTAAGCTTTATCACTCCTTATATTACCAAAAGTAAATTTTAAGTTTACGCATGTAAACAAAACTAATATATCATAATTATTTACAATTGTAAATAAAAAGCGGAGACTAATTATGACTAATCTCCACCTTTTTATAAAAATTATTCAGCGTCTGCTGTCCATTCGTCTACTTTATCTTGATTATCATCGATCCAGTTTTGGGCAGCTTCTTCAGGATCAGTACCATCTTCAATATCTAACATTATAGATTGCATATCTTCTTGGTCCCAATGGAAGTTATCAAATATACTATAAACTTCAGGCATATCATCTTCTAAGCCTTCACGGGCTAATGTATTAATATGTTCTTCTTCGCCCATCGTTCCTTCTGGGTCATCTAAAATCGTAAGATCATATCTTTCATACATCCAGTGAGGCGTCCAACCAGTAACAACGATTGGATCTTCATTTTGAATAGCACTGTCTAATTGTGAAGTCATTGCACCACTAGAAGAAGGAGTGACTTCCCAATCCGACAAGTTATCATAAGTTTCAACAGTATCTTCAGCTGCAGCAACCACGCCAGCACCTGGATCAATACCAATAATTTCTTGATCAGGAACTTGATCGTCTAAGTCTTCAATTGAATCAACATCCATGTATTCTGGAACAGTTAGTCCAAGAGCAGCTCCTTCAGTATGAGCTCCCAAATCTTCAACTTGATCGCCATATTCTTCATATTGTGCTTCTTGTGTAATTGGTAGCCAAGCAGAAAGTGTTGCATCAGATTCTCCATTAGCTACGGCTTCCCAGTTTACAGCATTATCTAAAGGCGTCATATTTACCGTATAACCCATATCTTCTAATACTAAGGCCATAACATTAGTGGAAGCCACTTCACTATCCCATTCAACATAAGATAGGTTCACCTGATCGCCACCAGCACTTCCGCCTCCGTCGTTATCTCCGCCACCATTACTGCAAGCAGCTAATAATAAAGCGGAACTCAACGTCAACATCCCTAATAATTTCTTCTTCAAAACAAAACATCCTTTCATAAATTTTAAATGTTACAGAACGATTTTTCTCGCTCATTGAGACCTTTCACATATTTTTATTTCTCTTCAAGACTTATAAGTATACTAACAGCTAAGTTACTGTCTTCCGGATTTTCACACAAAACAAATGACTACACTAAAATAAATTTAAGTTGTCACTTTTTCCAAAAGAAAAATACTATTTATCAATAGCATTCATCAATTGAACAATAATAATTGCGTCATTTATTGGCATGAGAGAAAAATATGGTAAATAGTCATTAAATTCCTATCCTACATCCCTCCAAGCAACAATGTTACGAGAAGAGCGTAACATATCAAATTAAAAAAAAACAAGTACCATTTTTATTTTTTTCATAAAAAATGTTAATAAATAAGCGTTTAACAAGTTATGTAAACTAGCTAAGTCTCTTTTGCTCATTTTTCTCATTATTTTCTAATTTAAAAAACAAAAAAAGAACGATCCATTTTCCCATATTTGAGTCAAAGACATCGCTCTTTTTTTCCTTAAACTGCGATAAGTTCTGGACTTAAAGCGTAATCCACATATTCTTGCGCTTTTTGGCTAAGTTCTTCATCCGATTGATGACCCACGCCATGTACGGTAAACGGCGCTAAATAATAAGCACCTACAAAATGTGTGGTTGCTTCTAATGGACGGAGTAATTCCGAAACATTAAATTTCACCAAACCGTCTGGCGTATAACCTTCCTCGTCGACGCCTGTTGTTACAGCAGGCAAAAATTCTTTATCTTTCATCTTATCTCCATTTGTACCAAAAGCCCAGCCATGAGCAATAACTTCTTCTAACCATTTTTTCAATAACGCAGGCGCGCTATACCAATAAAATGGAAATTGAAAAATAATGCGATCATGATTTTCTACTAATTGTTGTTCAAGCTCTACATCGATTTTTCCGTCCGGATAAGAAGCATAAACATCATGAATTGTCACATCAGAATACTTTTCAATTTCTTGTAATAAGTGTCGATTGCCGCGAGATTCAGTTATATTAGGATGAAAAACAAGTACTAGTGTTTTCATTTACAAAACTCTCCTTTTATTAAAATTTATCCAGAAGCTTCCCTTCTTAACAAACTAAAGTGTCGTTAAATAAGTTAAAAGCTTCTTGCATACTAAACAAAAGATTTTCTTGTATCTATTTGCTGTTAAAGGTATAATAAATGAAAAGTTTCCTTTTGGGAATAAGGCACTTAAATTAAACCTAGTTACTTTTTAGAAACTATTTGTTATAAAGGGATTTATAAAAGGAGGTAATAATCAATGTCTGAACAACTTCAAGGAGAAACATGTCAAGAATTGCAAGCCGCGCTAGATATTATTTCTGGAAAATGGAAGCCCATTATCTTATTTCACCTTATGGAAAATGAAAAATTACGCTTTAGCGAATTGCAACGGGCGATGCCAGAAATTACGAAAAAAATGTTAACATCACAATTAAGAGAACTCGAATATAACGGCATCATCCATCGCGAAGTTTACCAACAAGTTCCGCCAAAAGTCGAATACTCAATGACTGAATATGGTAATAGTTTATCTCCACTGATGAAATCAATGAGAAGCTGGGGGATGAAACATCTGCAACGTATGGAAAAAATGGAAAGCGCAGATAAAAAAGAAGCTGTTAATTAGTTTTTCAAAAAGTTCTTAATAAAAGCATTTAGCTCACCTTTGGATAAATGAGCTAAATGCTTTTATTTATAAATTTATTACTAGCACATCTAATCTACTATGCAATAATATCAATAATCCAAATCGTAAAAACATACCTTGAAGATAAATCGGTTAACTTTTATCATTCAAAAGATCTGCAATCGTTGGATTAATTAGATCAATCAAATCTTGAGTAGCGATTATCACACTCTTATCCAGCTCTCCTGCTGAAACCACAATCTTCGGATAGTTTTTTATTTCTTGGTCAAAAAATATCGGATATTCTGGATGGTGCAAAAAGATTCCTACAGGCGTATTTGCGCCATGCGGATAACCGGTTGTTTCCATCACGTAGTCCATTGGTGGTAAACCTACTTTTCGATTTTTGGAAACAGCCGCCATTTTTTTATAATCCATACGAGCATTTAATGGAACTAAAGCTATCGTTGGTCCGGTTTTGTTTCCTTTGAGCACTAACGTTTTAAAGATAGGGCTCTGATTTGTATCTACTTTTTCAGAAGAAAATTCATAGGATTGATAAGGTATATTTTGCTCTTCTAGAAAGGTTTCTACTTCATTTTTTGCCATGTTCATTCTCCTTACGATCTATAGTTAAACTATATATCTATGATAAGAAACTCCGCTAACGAAATCAAACATAGCGGACCATTATTCTTTAATATCTCTCTACTCTTTGCCAAACCATCACGAATTCCTTTTCTCTTGTATCTTCATCAATATTTTCGTCTTGAATAGAAAATCCTTCCCTATGGTAAAAAGCTACTGCTCGTTTGTTTTTTGCAAAAGCCTCCAAAGTTAATTTAGTTTTATTATTTTTCACGTAATCGAGTAATTGTTTGCCAATACCTTTTGATTGTTCTGTAGTCTTAACAAAAAGTCCCGCAATATAATCTTCGATTAAACCAATAAACCCTACAATTTGACCTTTATCATTTACATACACATAAACAGTAGATTGAGGTAACTGCTCTCTAACTGAGTCCATCTGATTTTTCCAATAATCTTCGTTAATAAAATCGTGAGCTTTAATATTTTCTTCTTCCCATAATAGAAGCGCTTCTTCTAGATCTTCCTTTTGTAATTTACGAATCATACGTTTTCCCTTCTATTTACTTTATTTATTTTTACCTAGGATATTTCTCCTAGATATGGTATTTTAAAATTGGTATAGTTAAGCGGATACACAAAAATTTCCTAATAGAGGTAACAGCAACAATGAAAAAAGTAAACATAACCGAAGTTATTGCCATTTTATCACTTTCATTTCTTCTTACTTCGACATACTCAGTCTCAGGTGTAACACCAACGTTGTTAAAGGCTTTTTCTTCCTATTCACGTTCCTCAATTGAATTTCTCGTTTCCATTCCTTCTGTATCAATGATTATCATGATCGCTTTAAGCCCTATAATAGCCCGGATATTTAGTGAACGAATAACCATTGTTTTAGGTCTATTAATTGCAGGTCTAGCAGGTATAACACCCGCCTTTACCTCTAGCTTCTCCTTAATTTTTATCTCTCGAATTATCACTGGCATTGGTTTTGGCTTAATCAATACACAAGCTGTGAGTATCATCAGTGAACGTTTTACTGGAAAAGAACGTGCTCATTTACTAGGTTATCGCACTTCAATAGAAACACTGGGGCAAGCTATTTTAACATTAATCGCAGGACAATTATTGATTTTAGGATGGCAGCCTGCCTTTTTGATTTATAGTATAGCATTTCCTATTTTAATCCTATACCTTCTTTTTGTTCCGCGTAAACCAGTTTCCCCACGAAAAAGCACCGCAGGGAAAGGTAGTCACCTAAGCCAATTTCTTCCTGTATTAATCAGTGCCTTATTTGGTGGCTTATTAATCGCGACAAATACAGCAAGTTCATTAAGAATTCCTAGCTATATTGTCGAAAATAATTTAGGTTCAACCTTGTCCGCTAATCGTGTATTAAGTTTATTTATGTTTGCTGGTTTTCTTGGTGGAGCTTTTTTTGGGAAACTTTTTACTTACTTAAATAAATATTTCTTACCTGTTCTACTACTTACAGAAGCTTTAGGCTTATTTTTAGTCCCTATAAGTTCGACTATTTATTTCATAGCAATCGGCGCTTTTCTCGGAGGATTTTGTGTGGCAGGCGTTCTTTCTAGTATTTTCGCTCGTTTACCGGAAAAAATACCTTCAAACTTTTTAAATATCGCAAATGCGATGGTATTAATCGGGTGTAATCTGGGCGCTACCATGGCCCCTCTTTTCTTAAGTGGAATGGAAAAAATCTACCCTAGTTTAACTACACCTTTTATAATTTTTGGAAGTATCTTTTTACTTCTTTCAATCGGCGCATTAATAGGGTAGAGGGGAAATAAATTTCCGCCCCTCCCGTCGCACCGTACGTACGGTCCTCGTATACGGCGCTACATTTGTACTGTTTTCACGCTTTATTTAGATAGTAGGATAAAGGATCAACCAATCCAGGTCGATCCTTTTTCTTTATGGCTAAAACTTTCGGACTTAACGTAAAGTTGACAACGTCCATCCCGCATTTCCTATACCAACCTAATCTAGAATTAGCGACCTTATAAATGTCTTCTTTCTTGAAATGACA
>NZ_AUIQ01000067.1 GCF_000423785.1 Tetragenococcus muriaticus DSM 15685
TAATGCCTACTGAATAATTATGAATTTTGTAAAAAAGCTAAAATAAAACGTTCGATTTTTTATTTGCCTCCTTTTGAAGGGGCTGGACAAAATTTGACGCAAAGAATCTGTCGTCAATTGAGACAGATTGAGTGCCAAAACGCTTAAAGCAATGCTTGAAAGCGTGGTATCTTTTCGTTTGGTTGTTATCAAATCGGCGCCAAAACAACCCTTTAGTTGGCTAAAGCCACGTTCGACAGCGACACGATCCGCGTTGTCTTGATCATCGATTGTTTTATCACGGACTTCGTTCTTTTTCGGCCGTCCCAGCGCAGGCCCCGATAGCCGGATGCCTCGCTGTTTACAATAGTTGAGATTTTTTCGATTCCGATAAATCTTGTCTGCTAAGACGCGTTCGGGATAGTAGCCATGTCGGTCATGGTAACGACGAATCGTAGAAACTAAAATGTCTGACTCATTATAAGCATCAAAACTGCTATATTCTAGGCGGGCAATGCCTTGATCAAGACTCATGTCAAATTTGGCGCCAAACTCGACGGAAGCTTTGGCCTTTCCCCGCACAATGGGACGCAACCAGGGTTGATGGAAACTAACAATTCGATCTGGTACAGAATGGGTGTGATTGTCATACATAGAACGTTGTTGTTCATAAATGTTTTGAATGGTTTCCCACCAAATTGCTTGTTGTTCCGTTAAATGAGCCCCTTGGGCTAAAAATTTTTGAATGACTTTGATATCACGTTTGACAAATCCTAGCATTTTACGAATTTGTGGACGTAACCATTTCTTGGCTTTTTTCTTACGACGGACGATATTGAGATAAACTTTTCCACTTGCCGATAAATTCTTGGTTTCTTCCATTGGTTATCTTTACAAAGGCGATCTATGATCTTTTCTGCATGTGTTCGTGCATCATTTAATAGCTCCGTATCCGTAGGATATTTGATGTTTTGGGGCGCACAAGTTGCGTCCAATGTCAGTGTTCCACTATTGGAACCGTCTGTAGGTGGTGTTGGATCATTGTCATCCTTTGGATTGTAGGCTAAGATTTTTTCATTAATTTCCATCAGCGTGACTTCATCCAAACGCTCACGAAAATGAACCATGGAGGAAGCTTCAAAAGGCGCTTCTTCCTGATAGCCAGGGAGTCCCACGAAAAATTGCAAGTAAGGATTCTCTTGGATTTGAGCCACGGTTTCTTCGTCGCTGTAGTGATATTCTTTTTGGATTAAAAGCGCCCCTAATGCCATACGTAGCGACTTGGCCACATTGCCTTTTGGATTAGGAAAGTTTTTGGCATAATCTTTTTCTAATTCACTCCAAGGGATTTGTTCTGCTTTTTTTATCCAACGGTTGTCTGGGTTCATATGAAGCCCTAAAGGCTGGTTGAAATCTTCAAAAGAAATTTGGATGTAAGGTTGTGATTTGTACATGAGAATCCTCCTATGCAACAATAAGTGCACGATTGTAATGGTCTTACCGTAAGAAACCTTGCATCTATTTTAACAAATAAATTGAATGAATGTTGGTAATCCAACAAATTAGCTATGATCAGGAGGCATGAATTATAGTCTTAATACAATAAACAAAATTATTGTTGCACTAGGAGTTACACCTGCGGAATTTTTTGAATTTTTAAAATTAGATGAACAAGAATCAGAAATTTACCAATTACTAACTAAAGTCAATGGGTCAAAAAAGCGAGATGTTCTATTAAATATGATACGAGAGATGATTGAACTATCGGAGGAATGAAAGATCTGTATTAGCCATTTAAATAATATGAACCAAATGTTTTTTGAAAATCCTTATAAGTTGACATTCCTCAGTTGGCATCTTATGCTTTTTATAAGATCAAAAAATTGGAGGAGATTAAATGAGCTTAACAGATACGTATACTTTATCAAATGGCGTAGAAATTCCTATAGTAGGTTTTGGTACGTGGCAAACACCGGACGGCGAAGTAGCTGAATCTTCTGTTTTGTCAGCTTTAAACGCTGGTTACCGTCATATAGATACAGCAGCAATTTATGGAAATGAAGAATCTGTTGGGCGAGCAATTGCGAAAAGCGAGGTGCCAAGAGAAGAGTTATTTGTTACTACTAAATTATGGAACGCAAATCATTCTTATGATTTAGCAAAAGAAGCAATCGATGGATCGTTAGAAAGACTTGGCTTAAATTATATTGATTTATATTTAATCCATTGGCCAAACCCTAGTGAATTTCGAGATCATTGGAAAGAAGCTAACGCAGGCACTTGGCAAGCAATGGAAGAAGCTGTTTATGCAGGAAAAATACGTTCATTAGGTGTCTCAAACTTTCTTAGCCACCATATTGATGCTTTACTGGAAACAGCCAATATCAAACCTGTTGCTAACCAAATTTTCTTAAATCCAAGTGATCAGCAAAAAGACTTGGTTGCTTATAATAAAGAACACGACATCTTAAGTGAAGCTTATAGCCCATTAGGTACTGGGAAAATTTTCGATGTTCCTGAGTTAAATGTACTGGCTAATGTTTATAATAAAACAATTGCACAAATTGTGTTACGTTGGAGCTTACAACACGGATTTTTGCCATTACCTAAATCAGTACACGAGGATCGTATTATTGAAAATACGGAAATCTTTGACTTTGAATTAAGCGACAAAGATATGCAAGCTATTGATGGGTTAGAAGGAACTGCGGGTACTGGCCCGGATCCTGATAATAAATAATGAACTAAAAACCCTCTGTTACGTTTTAGTAGCGGAGGGTTTTTATTACCAATTTTACTTGGACCATTCATCAATGGTCTTATTGTCTTTATCCTTCAAAATGAGCCAACTATTGGTTCCGCCATAATAGAGAAATAACCCCACTTCATTTACGCTTTTTAAAATAATATCTTCTGTTGTAACAAAGATTTGTAGTTTATCTTTTTGCTCCTCGCGCAGTTGTGTCCCCATACGAACGTTTAAGCCAATAGTACCATCTCTATTAAGCTTATATTCTTTGCGTAATTGTGCACCTTTTTTGATTAACATTTCATTGCGTTTTTGCCAGATAATTGTTGCTTGACTGTCAAAATCATTGACAAAAAACTCAACTTCACTTAATGCTTGTTTCCAACGGTGCTGGGGTTTAGCTGATGTTTTTTTCTTTGAAGTAAGAAGAAAACCAAATTTATTTAAAAGTAACGAGAGTATGGCTAAGTAACTGTCAGTTGACAAAGGTTGATTTGAGTGAGTTCCTAATAATGTGTATACATTATTTTCTTGGATTATTTCAGATAGACGCTGAGACAAATGAGAAATATCTAAACTTTTTGGAGGGATAATTTGAATAAAATGATCCGCTTTTGAGATAAGTTCCTCATTTAAAGTAGAATGAATCGCTTGAAATTGCTTTCCTTTATATAATAGGAAAAAACCAATTTCATCATAAACAAGAGCGTCTTGCGAATAAAAGATATTTATCTTGCTATCAATATCAACTAAAGTGATTTCTGCTTTTTCATTACTTAAATAAAGGTTAGCATTGATTGTCATCCTATTTACCTCCTTAGGAGTAACTTCTTATTTCAGGGGTTTTGTAATTTTGAATGAAGATCTCAATTTGTGTCAGATCATTAGAAAATAGTATAGCGTTTCGATCACTATGAGTTAAAAAGTCATGGTTTACCATGGTGTCATACATATTTTTAAGCGCGTCATAATAATTGTTTTCGTTATAAACAATACAAGGATTCTGGTTTTTACCAATTCTTGACCAAGAGATTACTTCAGTAATTTCTTCTAACGTACCAGGTCCACCAGGTAATGCGATACATGCGTCGCCATAGTCTAACATCTTTTGTTTTCTTTCTGCCATAGAATTCACTTCGATTATTTCAGTCAAGTCACTATGCGCGAGTTCTCTTTCTTTAAGAAATGTAGGAATAATACCGATAACTTGTCCTCCTTTCTTTAAAACAGTATTAGCTAATTTCCCCATCATTCCAGCTTTTCCACCACCATAGATGAGTGTATGATTATTTTGTGCGATCCAATCGCCTAATTTTTTTGCTACTTGACTATAAAATGGCGAGTTTCCTTGGCTAGCACCACAGTAAACGGTTACATTCAAAAAAGTTCACCTATCCTCTTTTTATTATGTTAATTTACAAAAATTAGAGTTCGTTTGTTATACTTCTTTAGTATATAATAAAAATTTTTAAACGGATAGGACAAAATAGTAAGGAGCGATTGTATGGATGTTAAAAGTTACCAACAGTGGATTAGCCAATTTTATAAGCAAAGAAACTGGTATGAATATCAACCATTTATTCGAGCAAATTTTCTTTCAGAAGAAGTTGGCGAAGTGTGTCGAGCGATTCGAACGATAGAAATTGGGCGCGATCGACCGGATGAAAATAAGATGGGGCATGAACAACAGCTTGAAAATTTAACGGAAGAATTAGGCGATGTATTGGATAATCTTTTCATTATTGCAGATAAGTATGATATTTCTTTAGAAGAGATTATGAATTCGCATAAAGAAAAATTACAAAATAGGTATAAAAATAGCTTCCAAAAAGGATAAACTTTAATTGTGCTCATTCATCCTTTTTATTTGCTGCTTTTTTAAAGTCCTAGTAAACTAAGAAGTGTAGAAATAGTTGGGAGGTTTTTATATGGAAACAGTTACTTTAAATACAGGAATACAATTGCCTATTATCGGTAGCGGTACCAATACATTTGGTAAAGTAGACGGCAATTATATGGGAGATATTAATGGAGATACTTCCGAACTTTTGATGGCTATGGATGTAGGCTATCGTCATTTTGATACAGCGATTTCTTATCGTAATGAATCAGTAGTAGGAAAAGCACTACAAGAAAGCAAGAAAGAACGCGACCAGTTTTTTATTACTTCTAAAATTCCAGGTAGAGAAGAATATTATGCTGATGAGAACGCAGTAAAAAAGGGTGTCGAACAAAGCCTACAAGCCTTAAATACAGATTATATTGATTTGTATCTAATCCATCATCCATGGGATAATCTTGAGCAAATGTTATCTATGTGGCGCGTCTTAGAAAGCTATGTTGATAAAGGGACGTTGAAAGCTATTGGTGTTTCTAACTTTAATGAAGAACAACTTGATTATTTGATTGAAAATGGGCGAATCAAGCCAGCAGTCAACCAAGTAGAGTCACATCCTGGAAAATGGAATGACGAAATTATTAATTACTCTTTAGAGCACCAAGTGATTCCAGAAGCTTGGGGGCCCTTAACAAGAGTAAGTGATCAAGCTAAAGAAGCATTGAATAAAATTGCTGAAAAATATAATAAAACTTGGGCTCAAATCATCTTACGTTATCAAATTGAACGAGGGGTAGTAGTAATCCCTAAATCACATAATAAAGAGCGTCAGCAACAAAATTTAGACGTGTTTAATTTTGAATTGGCAGAAGAAGATAAGCAAGTAATTAGCCAACAATAAAATTTTTTTATTTCCTAAGAGACTGGACTTTTCAGTTCAGTCTTTTTTTAAGAAAATTTGCAACCATTCTGTTTTTCCGCTACTATAAATAGAGTTAGAAAAATGGAGGGAAACAATGACGATTAAAGCAATTGCAATGGATATGGATGGAACCTTGCTTAATGATGAGAAAGTAATAACAGAGCAAACCAAAGAAGCGTTAGTTACAGCTCAAAAGCAAGGAATTAAAGTTATATTAGCTTCTGGCAGACCGACTCCTGGGTTGTTCAAGTACGCTGAAGAACTATCGATGGAAAACTATGATGGAATAGGCCTTTCATTTAATGGAGCTCATGTTTTAGATTATCGAACAAATGAAGTATTATTTGAACAACGTATGTCACTTGAGATGTCTAAAGCTATATTAGAACACTTGAAAAACTTTGATGTAAAGCCCATGATTTGTCATCAGGATTATATGTATGTCAATGATGTTTATCATAATAAAATCCAACTAGACAATGGGGAGCAAACAAACATTATTGAATATGAAGCAAGAGCTGGTGGGTATAAGCTTTGTGAAGTAAATGATCTTGCAGGTTTTTGCGATTTTCCTTTACATAAAATTTTAGTGGCTGCGGACCCGGACTATTTAAAACAACATTATAAAGAAATGATGCAACCCTTTGAAGGACAGGTTAGCGCGTTATTTTCTGCTCCTTTTTACTTTGAATTTACTGATTTGGGTATTACTAAAGCTAAAGCAATGATTGCTACATTACCTAAATTAGGAATAAAACAAGAAGAATTATTAGCGTTTGGCGATGGACAAAATGATCAAGCGATGGTTGAATACGCAGGAGTTGGTGTAGCGATGGATAACGCTACAGATGAATTAAAGCAAGCGGCTGATGAAACGACGCTATCCAATAATGAGGATGGAATTGCTCATACATTAAGAAAATATCTTATTTGATAAAAAGGTGGGACTTCAGTTATTTAAGTTCCACTTTTTTTACGTTAAATAAAATGAAAAAATAACAAAATATTGCAACACTTTTTTAATTATGGTAAATAAGAAAAAAGGAGTTGAACGAATGATTGAATTAAAAGAGATAAGTAAAGAATATGGAGCAACTAAAGCATTATCTGATGTAAATCTAACCATAGAAGAAGGGAAAATTTTTGGATTTCTGGGACATAACGGTGCAGGTAAATCAACAATAATCAAAAGTTTAGTGAGTATTGTTGATCCTACATCGGGAGAAATTGTTGTGGATCAGCAAAAATTAACACAGCACCGTTTGCAGATTAAAGAAAAAATTGGCTATGTTCCAGATACACCTGATTTGTTTTTACAATTGACAGCTGCTGAATATTGGGACCTGATGGCAGCAGCTTTTACTTTATCTGATTCGCAAAAAGAGCAACGTTTAAAAAAGTATACTGAACTTTTTGATATGGAAGAACATCAAGATGAAACAATTGGTAGTTTTTCACATGGAATGCGACAAAAAACGATGATTATCGGGGCTTTACTTTCAAATCCAGCAATCTGGATTTTGGATGAACCCATACAAGGGTTGGATCCACAAGCCGCTTACGATTTAAAACAAATGATGCGAACGCATGCAGATGAAGGAAATACCGTCATATTTTCCACTCATGACTTAGCTACTGCACAACAATTATGTGATGAACTCGCCATTCTCAAACAAGGAGAACTTATTTATAATGGTACAGTAACCGAGCTATTAAATCAGTCTCCGAATGAATCGCTTGAGTCTATTTATTTAAAAATGGCAGGGCGAAATAGTGATTCTGAAGCGGAGGAAGACGATGGATAAGACACGATTCAAGGAATTACTTAAAGTTAATTTACGTTATGCTAACCCACAACAAACGACAAAAAATAGAGAAAAGGGCAAGAGTGGCGCTTCACTGACACGTTCTTTAGTTATGCAATATTTTTACTCCGGTTTGCTTTTTTTATTGATCTATGGTTTTACTATGTTGGGCCTTGATTTTAGCCAATTGCCGGGATATTTCACTTATTATATGGCGCTTTTTGGCATTATTGCTTTTTCTCAAGGAATTTCTGTTACTTATAATATTTTCTTTCAAAGCCAGGATTTACCTAATTTCTTGCCGTTGCCATTTCGTCAAAGTGAACTTTTCTTATCTAAAATTGCCGTAGCTATTCTAACCATTACCCCTCTCGTTTTACCTGTTTTTGTTTTATTTATATTCGCTGGTATTCGATCAAATATTTTTATATTATGGGCCATTGTAGGGGCTATACTTTTATTCTCTTGCTTTTTAGGGGTTATATTTAGTATTTGTAGTTTTATTGTATTTGGTTTAGCCAAAACGAAGCTTTTTAAACGCCATAAACAACTGATGACAAGTATTCTTTTAATTGTTTCCGTCGTCATAGCTGTGCTGGGGATTTTGGTGATGAATTGGCAAACTACTCAAACACAAATGATGGTTTCCGATCGACCTGCTATTGGCTTTTTACTTCCTTTTTTCTATGCAATTACGCAACCTTTAACAACAAATGGATTATTAAGTCTCTTTGGTTTAGTAGGAGGAGTGGCGCTTTTGGTTATTTTATTTAGACAATTATTATTGCCTAAGTTATATGAGCAATTACTGGTTGTTTCAGCTGAAAGTACAAGCACGAAACGAAAACACAAAACCAACCAGAACCTTCGTCAAGTACTTTTTAATTACCATGTACAATTAATCCGTAATCCAAGCTTATTAATGCAAGTAGTTTTGAATTCTGTTATATTGCCGCTTGTTTTTATAGCTAGTTTTGGCTTTAATGGAGGAATTGACTTAAGCGCAATGGGTATTCAATTTTTAGGCGTGGCATTTTTGGGTGGCTTCGCCCTTGCGATGATAATGATCAACCAAACGTCTTTGATAGCGAATGTTATCTCTTTAGATAAAGAAAATTTCTTATTTATTCAGACTTTACCCTTATCGCTAAAAGTTTATTTAAAAGAAAAATTTCGCTTTGCTTATCTATTACAACTCACTTTGATTAGTGTTGTAATAGTCATTGTAGGAGTAGTTTTTCATATGCCATTACTACATTTGATAAGTGCTCTTTGTGGAGGTTTGATCGGTTGTTATCTTATGGGGTTACGTTATTTTCGTCGAGATTATCGTTTATTGTTGGTAAATTGGACAGAAATTAATCAACTATTTTCTCGTGGTACTGGTAATTTAGGGTTAGTATTTACTATGATTGGAACAGTATTTTTGAGTACAATTTTATTAGTAATGTATAGTTTTGCCTTGATGTTTTTGTCGGTACTAGGTGTGAATTTAGTTGTGGGCATCGTTTTTATTAGCGGAAGTTTCCTTTGGTATCATCATTATCAGAAACATTTTTGGCAAACATTTGAATGATTTGAAAATGGAAAAAGCTAAGCGGGTCTTTTGGACCCGCTTAGCTTAAAGTTTAACTTAGTTCTCTTCTACTTCCGGTAGATTGTTTTCGGCATCTGTACGTACAATTAAAACATCGCATAACGCATTACGTGTTACATATTCAGATACCGATCCAATGAATAAGCGCTCGACTGCATTTAATCCAGTAGCTCCTAAAATAATTAGATCAACATTTTTATCCTCTGGAATTTGTTTAGCGATAATGACTTTAGGAGAGCCGTATTCAATAGCTGTTTCGACTGCTTTCACACCTTCATTTTGAGCCCTTTCACTATATTCTGATAAGGATTGTTTAGCTAAATCAGACGCCTGCTCTGCTAACATTGAACCAAATGAGTTTACGTCTTGAAATGCCCTTGTATCAATAACATGAACTAACAATAGACTGGCGTTATTACGGTTGGCAATATTAATTGCTTTTTGAAATGCTAATTCTGCTTCATTGGAACCATCGACGGCGACCATAATTCTTTGATATTGTTGTAACATCACATCACGACCTTTCTTTATCTCTAATTTTATTATACCCTTTTTATAGTTAAAATAAAATTTTCTATTGCATTTTTTTAGCAAGTAAAAAGCTAAAAATCCCCGAAATAACTAACATTATACATAAAAACGTAATCGCCCATTCTAATTGGTTTAGCAATCCGATAAAAAAACATAAAATGCCTAAAACAATAAATACTAAGCCAAAACTACGTAAAAAGGCTTTGTTTTGTGCATTTTCTGTAATTAGTGAAAGGAAAATGGTTTGTTTTACACAAAGCATAATCCCCATCGTCAGTAATATAATTGACATAATAGATAATAGTGTAATAATCATCCAATACTCCTTTTGGCCTATATATTAATTACTCAAGTTTCGCATACCCAAAATGATGATGTCCCTTTGATAGAACAACGCTGATAGTAAAATAATGGTTCGCTTGACTTTTGTTCAAAGGATACAAAAAGAACTCCTTTTGTTTTATAATGGATTTAACGACAAATCTAAAAACAAGGAGTTCTTGCTCTTATGATACACTTAAAAAACATCAAAAATCAATTACCAAATGAAATGAACGCAATTTTTTCTGAACTGAACGTCCTGAAATTTTTACGACAAACCTCTATTTGTAAG
>NZ_AUIQ01000068.1 GCF_000423785.1 Tetragenococcus muriaticus DSM 15685
TTGCTGGAAAAGTCACAGAGCACGCGCGTCAAGTGCAAATTCACTTATCAAGTACAAATGTTTACAATACACTTTTTTGGGAAGTCCTTACACGAATTCAGCGATTGAATCTCTAGTTTACTTTTGCCCTTTTCATCCTTATAAAAAAGGCTTGGCTTTCATTCTCTAGGAAGAATTTTATCTTTTTTTAGCGTCGTTCGATTATCCCTTCCTATTCTTGATTAAAAAGTGGCGATAAAAAGGGAAAATAACATAAAAGTCACCTCGTTGATCGGTCGAATGCGTTATCCACAAATTTTTATAAATCATTCAGGTTTTATATTTATTAAATCGAGCTATTAATTAAGTATCGTTTTTAATTAACGATACTTCATAAATAATGATTGGATGATAATTATGTCAGTTAAAAAAACTACAATTAAAGATGTTGCTAAAAAATCTGGATTTTCACCAGCAACCGTGTCTAGGGTTTTAAACGAAAATTATCCTGTAAAAGCCGAAACACGAGAAAAAATCTTAGAGGCGGTTCATGATTTAAAATTTAACCGTAATACGACTGCTAGGAACTTAAGACTAAAGAAATCAGGGCTAATGGCGTTAGTGGTGGCAGATATTAATAATACATATTATTCAAGGATAGCTAAACGAGTTGGCGACGGATTGTTTGATGAAGGATACAACTTATTGGTATGTAATACAAATGAAATTGTGGAAAAAGAAAATAAAATATTGTCAATGCTTGCTAATAAGGGAGTTGATGTAATTGCAGTAGCTTCTTCTACTACTGATCCTAGTTTTATAGAAAACTTAGTTGACTTAGGAGGGAAAATTGTTCTGCTTGATAGAGATATGAATATCGAAGGAGTTCCTTTTGTAGGAAGCGATAACTTTGAATCTTCTAAGAGGTTAACTGAGTATGTCTTACAAAAGGGGCATACTCGTGTATCTTTTGTCTCTGGACCAGAAAATGTAGTTACCTCACAGGATCGAATGAGAGGGTATCAAGCTGCTTTATTGGAAAATGGTTTAGAGTTAAATGAGTACAATATTGTCTCAGGTCAGTTTAAAAAGGAAGAAGCCTTTAATGCTATAAAAAAATTTTTGCTTTCAAATAGAGAATCTTCTGACCCATATACAGCTATTGTTAGTTCTAACAATGTAATGACTGCTGGTGTTATTGCTGCAGTTAATAGCATTGGTCTAGAAATTCCAGGAGATATTTCTCTAGTTTCTTTTGGGAGTTTAGATATGCAAGAAATTATATCTCCACAAGTAACTTGTATTGATCAAAATGAAGCAGAATTAGCTAAAACTACACTGGAAACAATGTTGAAACTTAGCAAGGAAGGACATTCAGAGCATGTTGAAAGTACAATTATTAAAGATAGTTTTATCGAAGGGAGTTCAGTTGCAAACTTGCAATAACCTTTTAACTAATTGTGCTTAATACTAAGAGATTGTAACAAGATTAAAAATAATGTGTATAGCTATAAAAAAGTTGTATTCCTTTTTTATAAACATATTAGTATCATGAAAATAATCTGATAATGGATAAGTTGTCATTATCAGATTATTTTAGATTTCTTATGCCAAATTACGCTGTTTTATGCTCGCCAGTTACAGTCCAATTGATCCAACCTCTGACATTGTTAAAACAAAATACTGTATACATCACTGCGACTTGCGTTACCCCTAAAGAAGTAAACATATAAATTGAGATAATATTGGTCAAAGTCCAAATGATCCATCCATTTTTATTTCTATTCATATGCATTGTCTGCGCAATAATTGCTGTTGCATTGGTTACAGCATCCAATATAATGTAATTGCCACCTAAAAAGTAAGAAGCAATTCCGATACCAATGGAAAGAAATAGTATCATAATACTTACTTGTTTCCAGTTTGTTTGCGAGTGAGTAGTTACTTTCCCTTCACTATCTTGATGACCAAACCAGTCTTTAATTCCCCAAACTTGAGAACCAAAGAAAAACAAAGACATCGCAGCATCCCCGAACAGCTTGGCTCTTGTATTTACAATAAAGCCAACCACATTTTGACTCATATTAAATAAAAAGTTGCCTTTCCACCTGTAGGCAATTCCAATGACGCCAATAAGACCTAACCATGACATTAAATTTGCTAGATTTAACCATCCGTTATTAAAACTTCCCCAAATTGTGACGATAACCATCGCAAAAGTAACAAAATAATTAAAAAGTTTGAGTCCTTTAGAATCATCATTTACTTTATGTAGTTTATTTTCTGCTAAATATAACGCGTTCAATTTTCCATGCTCCATATTTACTATCCACCTTATCTAATTTGCTACCCAGATCTCTTTGTTTTCTAGCCTCTTTTTTCTGATGTAAGCATTCCTCCCGTAATTACTATGAATTTAGTTTTCCTTAAACATTTTCAAGTAAAAAAATACCAAATAAAGTGTTTTGTTATAGTGCAAAACACAATATATAGTATTTTCAGCCACTAGAAATTGTACAATAAGAAATAAATGATGTGAAGAGGCTTTTTGTAAAATTTGGAAATTAACTTATCTATTATAAGATTATTATTTGAAAAATACAACGTTGACTTAAATAATACAATGAGGTATTATTCTATTTAGGGAAAGCGCTTGTCTGAATTAAAATTTTGAAAGAGAGATGTTAAGTATGAAAAAAAATGTAATTGTAAGTACCGACCCGGGCATTGATGACGCTGTTGCGCTAGCTTTAGCAGCATTTAGTGAAGAACTTGACGTACAACTTATCTGTCCTTTATTTGGAAATGTAAGCGTTAAAAATACAGTTGCTAACACTGAAAAATTGATGACTTTTTTTAATAAGAATACAAAGATTGTAGCTGGGAGCCAACAGCCTTTAATACGAGAAACCATTGAAGCTAGCAATGTTCATGGTAAGACAGGAATGGAAGGTTTTAACTTTCCGGAAGCGACTCAGTCTGCTGACACTTCTTTAACAGCAGTCGAGGCAATGCATCAAGTTGTTAGTAAAAATAAAACAAATACTACTTTAGTGGGGATTGGCCCTCTAACAGATATTGCATTATTTATCCATTTATACCCGCAAGACTTAGCGAAAGTTGAAGAAGTTGTTGTGATGGGGGGGACCTTAGATAGGGGAAACTTTGGTGTATTGTCGGAATTTAATTTTGCTTCTGATCCAGAGGCTACTAAGATGGTGTTTAATAGCGGGGTAAAAATACGTGTAGCTCCGATGCAAGTAGGCCGACAAGCTAAAGTGATGCCAGAAACTTCGGAAAAGATTAAGGATTTAAACAAAACCGGTGATATGTTTTACCAATTATTTTCTAAATACCGAGGGGGAAGTTTTGCAAGTGGATTAAACATGTATGATGCGTTAGCTATCGCTTTGTTACTAAAACCAGAAATATTTGAAGAAGTAACCACGCGAGTTGAGATCGAGACTAACGGAAGTCTCACAGCAGGTGCTTCATTAATTGATTTAAAAAATTATTTAAAATTACCTAATAATGCTGATGTTGCTGTAGCAGTTGATTCAAAACAATTTGAGGAATGGTTTGTTGCTGCTTTAGAAAAGGCTAATTAACTTAGGAGGAAAAAATATGGAAGTCATAATAACTTGCGGAGTTGGACTAATTGCAGTTGGTATTTTGGTATATATGTTATTAAAGAAAAATGACATAAAAATGACATTGTTACTTTTAGGCGTTGGGCTAATGTACATTGCACTCCTTATGGGACGCAATTTAGACATTACAGAAAGCACAGGAATTATATGGCTAGATCCCTTCCAGTCTATTGTTGATCAGTTTTCAGATACATTAGTTGGCCCAGGTTTTGTTATCTTGATTTTAGGTGGGTATAGTGCTTATATGAATCATATTAATGCGAATCAAGTAACTGTGCACGCATTAACTAAGCCTATTTCTAAAATTAAATCTGTTTATGTTTTGATTCCCATTGTATTTTTAATAGGAAACTTACTATCGCTTGTTATTCCAAGTGCTTCGAACTTAGCAATTATTTTATTAGCTACTTTGTATCCAGTCTTGCGAGCAGCTGGCGTGTCAAGATTTAGTTCAGCGGCAGTGATTGCGACATCGGCCACAATTGTACCTACGCCTTTAGGTTCAGATAATGTAGCAATCGCTGCTCAATTAGGAGTAAGTGCAACTGAATATGTCTTTACAAATCATGCGATTGTTTCTATACCAACACTTTTAGCAATAGCATTAGTTCATTATTTCTGGCAGAAACATGAAGATAAAAAAGAAAACGAAAATTTAACTTATACTGATGAATTAGAACAAAATGGTTCAGATAAAGAGCAATCAGAGGAAACTTTCATGTATTCTGGGTTTAAGGGTTTTGTTTATGGGGTTTTGCCATTACTACCGATTATTTTATTACTACTAGTTTTTGTAGTAAATATCATTGTAGGAACTGAGTTAAATATTAGTGTACAAGTAGTAAGTATTATTAGTTTCATCGCAGCGGTATTAGTAGAAGTTATTAACAAGAAAACTTTGAAAAATGTACTACAAGAGACAAGTGCCTTTTTTAATGGAATGGGCGATGTTATGAGTGTAGTAGCACTATTAGTAGCAGCACAAGTTTTTGTTCAAGGATTAACTTCGATTGGTATTATTGATTTGGTTCAAAGCGCCATGACGAGTGTTGACGGCTCAGGAATTTTATTGCCAGCAGTTATGGTTATTTTCACTGCTATTATTGTACTGTTAAGTGGAAGTGGAACCGCGTTATTATTTGCTATGATTCCATTAATGATTCCATTAGCAGATGCAGCAGGTATTGATCCTGTAACTTTGTCCGTACCAATGCAGCTTTCAGGAAACTTATTAAGAGCAGTGTCACCAGTAGCAGCAGTAGTCTTAATTGTAGCAGGAACTACTAAACTTTCGCCGGTACAAATTATCAAACGAACTTCAGTACCTATGATTTTTGGAGTGATAATGTCTGTCATTTTATCATTAATGATTTTTCAATAAATATGATGAAAATAACAAAAAAATTAGCTTCAATTGAGGATTTTTTTGTTATTTTAAATCTTATTGAAGACGGAAAAGAACAAATGAAAGCTAAAGGGGTTATGCAATGGGACGAAAATTACCCTAATTCAAGTGTAATAAAAAAAGATATTCAACAAAGAACACTTTGGCTATACGGTGAAAAAAAGCAAGCTTGTGTCACGGTGAAAATGAAAGGAAATACAGTAGATATCCATCGTCTTGTAGTGAATTCTTTATATAAAGAACAAGGGCTGGCTAAATTAATATTGCAGGACATTTTAGATTGGGCTTCAATAAATAAACATATAAAACAGGTGAAAATTACTACGAATCATACTAATCAAAGTATGTTGAAATTACTATTAGCTAAAGAGTTTGTTCCGATACGTTCTTTTAAAATCGAGGGAAGAACAAACTATGGTTCTTTTATTGAACTTAGTCGGGAACTTTAAAGTAAGAAAAACGGTGCTTATGATACAATAAAGATAATAATTTTAAATATCACTTGTAAGGGATGAAGATAAAATGCACCGTACACCTAAATATGTTCAAATTTATAACCAAATGATGTCAATGATCAAACGATCTCAATTTCCACCAGGATCAAAATTACCTTCTGAAGAAAAATTAACACAAGATTTTAAAATCAGCCGAGTAACTTTACGAACTGCTCTGTCTTTATTAAGAGAAGATGGGATGATTCACAGTATTCATGGACAAGGGCATTTTGTAGCTACTGGTACGTCTACAGAAAGTTATAAAGGGATTAGTAATCTTAGCTGTCCTATTATGGAAAGTTTAAACCTTCCTTCTGACCAAATTACTGAAAAAGATGCCTACTATTATAAAAATCCAAGTAGTATTTTTACAGATAGATTATTTCAAGTACAAGATCTATCTTATTTAACTATAAATGTTTGGTATAAAAGTTATGAACAAAATGTTGCAAATATATTTTCGATCATTTTACCTGAAACTGTAAGACAGTTTGGACTTGATTTAGAAGACAGCGATTGTATTATTCAATTTTTAGAAACAGATATTTATAAGAAGGTTTTGAGTTCACAATTGACTATAACGATCTCTACTCGGGATGTTAATAGTTTTCGTAGAAAATTTCCTAAGGAACAAAAATTAGTTTTATTAACTGAGGATTTATATTCAAATGACGGTGAGCTTTTGGCACAAAATAAATATTATATTCCCGAAACTTTTTTCCGAACATCTTTAACACGTTATCAAGCGGATTATACTAAACGTATAAATAGATAAATTGGAGAGAAAAATAATATGAACAAAATTACAGTATTAGGTAGTATGAACCTTGATACAACTATTAGAACTGAACGTTTACCAAAACCTGGTGAAACACTCCATTCTAAGGAAATGTTTACTGGTGGTGGCGGCAAGGGAGCCAATCAGGCGATTGCTGCTGCAAGAAATGGTGGGCAGGTAAGTTTTATTGGTGCTTTAGGAGATGATATGTATGCTAAGATGATTCTTGAACTGTTAGAAGAAGATGATATCAATATTCAAGGGATCAAGCAATTAAAAGATACACGAACGGGCAGCGCCTATGTTATGGTCGATGATAAAGGAGAGAACAGCATTGTTATTCATGGTGGGGCAAATATGAAACTCTCTGAAAGGCATATTAACGAAGTTAGTCGGTTGATTGTCGAAAGTGATATTGTAGTTGCTCAATTAGAAACAAATTTATCGAGCATTGAAGGGGATTTGAAATTGCTAAAAAGGCAAATGTGACTACAGTTCTTAACCCCGCCCCGGCGCCTAAACAAATTTCAGAAAAACTTCTTCAATTAACTGATATTCTTGTTCCTAATGAAACAGAGTTGGAGATGATTACAGGCATTAAGGTAACGAACCAAAAAGAACTAGATAGAGCAGCTCAAGTTATCCACCAAATGGGCATCCAGGGGTTGATCGTTACGTTAGGAAGTGAGGGCGCTTTTTATTCTTTTGCTAACATTGGAAATGGTTTTGTTCCAGCTATCAAAGTAGAAGCTAAAGATACGACAGCCGCTGGAGATACTTTTATTGGTGCTTTAGTAACAAAGCTATCGTTAGATATGAATAATATAGAAGAAGCGATTAATTATGGGAATAAAGCTTCTTCTTTAACTGTACAGCGTTATGGCGCTCAGCCATCGATTCCTTATGAAAGTGAAGTAAATATTAATTCATAATATAAAACAAAAAAGTATCGAAGAGGTCTATCTCGCTTCTTCGATACTTTTTATACTGGAACAACTTGAGTTTAGTGGAGTTTCAACCAATGAAAAAACCTGGCATCTTGATGATTTTGGAAACTTCTCATTATCAAGTATTTCCGGTAAATTCATAAGGTGTTCGTTGGTAGATATCATTTAACCAATTATGATAAAACAAATAAGCCTCTGAGCGCCACTGATTTTTAATGTTTTCCTTTTTAGGAGTTCCAAAATAATAATTTTCCGGCGGCGCAGTGGAAATTCCTTGGTTTTGGTCACGTTGATATTCATTGTGTAAAGCTTGGGTGCTGTATTCCATATGACCTAATATAAAAACATTTTGTTGGTCATTAGATACAAGCATCAGCGCCCCGATATTTGCATTTTCGGTCAAGATAGTGAGTGGAGCTTGCTTTACTTGGTTTTCGTCAATACTTGTATAGCGAGATTGTGGAGCAAAAAATACATCACTAAATCCACGCAAAAGCCGATGACTATTGACAATACTATTTTCGTAAATGCCAAATAATTTATGCGAGTACTTCGTTTTATTTATCCCGTAATGATAATAAAGAGATGCTTGCGCTCCCCAACAAATATGCAATGTAGAAGTAGTATGCGTCTGACTCCAAGTTAAAATTTTTGTCAGCTCTTTCCAATAGTCAACTTCTTCAAATTCTAATTGTTCTACTGGAGCTCCTGTAATAATTAAACCATCAAAAAATTTTTCTTTAATATCATCAAAGGTTAGATAATAGTTATTCAAATACGTCACATCTGTGTACTTTGATTGATGAGTTTGCATTTGGATAAAATCAACATCAATTTGTAAAGGACTTTGGGACAATAAACGTAGTAATTGAAGTTCGGTTGTCATCTTATTTGGCATCAAATTCAATATGGCGATTTTTAACGGACGGATGTCTTGTCGTAAAGCTTGATCGTGTTCTAGCGCAAAAATATTTTCTTCTTTTAATAGCTGTTTTACAGGTAAGTTATGAGTTAATTTTAAAGGCATAAGTCCACCTTCTTATTAAATACTTTCTAAGGCTTGTGTTAAATTATCGATTAAATCTTGACTATTTTCTAGACCGATGGACAAACGAATCGTTTCTGGTTGAATACCGGCATCTTTTAACTGCTGTTCATCTAATTGGGAATGAGTGGTGGAAGCCGGGTGAATAATCAGTGACTTGGCATCACCCACATTTGCTAGTAAAGAAAATAATTGCACTTGATTTATCAATTTTTTGCCAGCATTGGCGCCGTCTTTAAGTCCAAAAGTGAAAATGCCACTAGTGCCTTTAGGGAAATACTTTTGAGCTAATGTGTAATATTTATTACTTTTTAAACCGGGATAGTTAACCCAAGCCACTTTCGGATGATTTTCTAGAAATTCTGCGATTTTTTGTGCGTTTTCGACGTGTCGTTCTAAGCGCAGAGATAAAGTTTCTATACCTAATAATATTAACCAAGAATTAAATGGAGAAGCTGCTGCACCAGTGTCGCGCAACAAAACAGTACGTGCACGCGTGATAAAAGCGGCATTCCCCGCTGCTTCTACCCAAGAAACACCATGATAACTAGGATCTGGGTCGACAAATTGTGGAAACTTCCCGGGAGGACCAATCGAAATTTCCTGAATCAACAATAGCGCCACCTAAAGCTACACCATGACCGCCTAAGTATTTTGTTGTAGAGTGAACGACAATGTCTGTTCCATGCTCAAAAGGTTTAAATAAGTAAGGAGTAGCAAAAGTATTATCCACGATTAATGGAATATTATTTTCGTGAGCAATTTTAGCGACTGCAGCAAAATCTGCGATATTAATATCCGGATTTCCTAAAGACTCAAGAAAAATTGCTTTGGTATTTTCTTGTACAGCTGTTGAAAAATTTTGAGGATCATCGGAATCGACAAAAGTCGTTGTAATCCCTAGGGGGTAGGCAATGTATGAGAAAACAAATTATATGTTCCACCATAAAGACTTGCTGCAGAAACGACATGGTCTCCGTTTTGCGCGACATTTTGAATAGCATAAGTGATAGCAGCAGAACCAGAAGCCGTAGCGACCGCGCCTACGCCGCCTTCAAGGAGAGTTAGACGTTCTTCTAAGACCGCGTTTGTTGGATTAGTAATACGAGTGTAAATGTTGCCTGGATCGCTTAAGCCAAATCGTTCTGCCGCTTGATCTGCATCTTCAAAAACATAAGAAGTGGTTTGATAAATTGGTGCCGCGCGGCTACCGGTTTCTTTATCCACTGTTTGCCCACCGTGTAATTGCAATGTTTCAAATTGTTGTTCTGACATATTCTTTCTCCTCCTTTATAAATCGAGTAGGGCGAAATCAATCGCCCTCTCACGTCACCTGGACATACGGTTCCGTATCCGGCGACTCCATTATGAATATATGTTATGTCTATATTGGTAGTAATCTAAACAACTGACTAGGCCTGCTTGGCCTAGTTTTTGTTTAGTTATTGCCCTTCTTACACAGGTTTTGGTAGCTACCCACTGGTAGTGGTTTCCTGCGTACGATGTTAGTTTAGCTAAGCTCTTATTTACACCTAACTTTTGTAATCCCCATTGTCTCTTGTAGGGAACCTTCCACATCTTCCAGACGATGGTTCGCAATCGCGTT
>NZ_AUIQ01000069.1 GCF_000423785.1 Tetragenococcus muriaticus DSM 15685
ATTTCAGGACGTTCAGTTCAGAAAAAATTGCGTTCATTTCATTTGGTAATTGATTTTTGATGTTTTTTAAGTGTATCATAAGAGCAAGAACTCCTTGTTTTTAGATTTGTCGTTAAATCCATTATAAAACAAAAGGAGTTCTTTTTGTATCCTTTGAACAAAAGTCAAGCGAACCATTATTTTACTATCAGCGTTGTTCTATCAAAGGGACATCATCATTTTGGGTATGCGAAACTTGAGTAATAAATTAAAAGAAGAAGTTTCTCGAATGGATAGTAAAGAAGGGGTAATTATCTTCACAGACATCCCAGGTGGTACTCCATTTAATCAATCTA
The DNA here is from genome assembly GCF_000423785.1 of Tetragenococcus muriaticus DSM 15685. Taxonomy (GTDB): domain Bacteria; phylum Bacillota; class Bacilli; order Lactobacillales; family Enterococcaceae; genus Tetragenococcus; species Tetragenococcus muriaticus. The sequence goes on from NZ_AUIQ01000069.1 coordinate 336, forward strand.
TTTTATTATCACAAGAAGATGCACAAATTAAAGTTGTTACCGGAACGAATCTTCCTGCTATTATGGATGGATTATTTAATCGAGAGTTAGAGGCTGATGATTTTGTAAATAAAGTATTACGATCTGGAAAAGAAGGCTTAGCAACTTATGCAGAAAAGAGAAGCAATACAATAAAGGAAGAAGGGATATAAAAAGTTTATTATCGTAATTTTATGATTAAGATTGAGCTTGCTTATTTTTAAAAGCCGAAAATGAAAGCGATTCACTTTCTGTAGCAAAAACTAAAAGATGAATAGAACGAAACCTAAAAATTTAATGGAGGAATACTTATGGCTAATACGCCTAATATTTTACTTACAAGAATTGATAATCGATTAATTCACGGACAAGTGGGTATGACATGGAAGAATACTTTAGGAGCAAATTTAGTTATTGTAGCTAACGATGAGATCGCAAATAATGAAGTACAACAAAATTTAATGGATATGGCATTACCCGAAAGTGCAGAAAGTCGTTATTTTACACTAGATAAGACCATTCGTATTATTCATAAAGCTGCACCACGACAAAAAATATTTATAGTCGTTCGTACACCGCAAGATGCGCTTGCTTTGGTAGAAGGGGGAGTTCCGATAGATAAAATAAACGTTGGAAATTTGCATTATGAAGAAGGAAAAAAGCAAATCTCTAAAACTGTTTCTGTAAATGATAACGACATTGAGACTTTTAATAAATTACACGAAAAAGGCGTGGAGTTGGATGTAAGAGGTATTCCAAATGAACGTGGTTTTGATTTAATGACAAAATTATAGAATGAATATCAAAACAACAAGGAGGATAATACATGTTATTACAAGCGCTATTAGTAGGAATATGGGCCGGTATAGCTTGAATTGACCATTTTAACGGGTTAACACACTTACATCGGCCCATTGTTACAGGCCCAGTTGTAGGTTTAATTTTAGGAGATTTGACGACTGGATTAATGGCTGGAGCTACATTAGAATTGGTTTGGGCTGGAATGGTACCTTTAGCTGGAGCGCAGCCACCCAACGTTGTTATTGGAGGAATTGTTGGAACAGCGTTTGCTATTCTCACAGGGCAAGATCCGCAAGTTGCAGTTGGTATCGCAGTTCCCTTTGCAGTAGCAGGGCAAGCAGTCATTACACTGCTTTTTACTGTGATGTCACCGGTTATGCATAAAATGGACGACATGGCTGATGAAGCAGATACTAGAGGTATTGATCGGTTAAATTATTTAGAACCGTTAATCCTTTTCATTTTCTTTGGTATAGTTGCTTTTCTCCCAATCTATTTTGGCGCAGCGCAAGCAGAACAATTTGTAACTTGGATACCCGAATGGATTCTTGATGGATTGGGCTTTGCTGGAGGAATTATGCCTGCGGTAGGTTTCGCAATGCTAATGAAAATCATGTTTAAATGGACCTATGCGCCATTTTTTGCACTTGGTTTTGTAGCAGTTGCATATCTTGAAATGCCAATCTTAGGAGTGGCAATTGTTGCTACTGCTTTTGCAGCTTATGATTACTTTATAAATAGTTCATCAAAGGCAGCAACTGAAACTAATACAAATCAGGATTTAGACGAAGAGGAGGATTATAGTGATGGAATCTAACAAGAAAACAGAAACAGTCGATAATAAAAACGTAATTTCAGAAACTTATGAAAATCCTGAGTCTGAAAAAGTGATTACGAGAAAAGACTTGAACAAAATGGTGTGGAAGTCTTTAATGTTACAAGCATCATTTAACTATGAACGTATGCAAGCTGGAGGCTGGGTATATGGGCTGATTCCAGGTCTTAAGAAAATCCATAAGAATACTCATGACCTCTCTAATTCATTAAAAGAACACATGCAATTCTTTAACACTCATCCGTTTTTAGTAACCTTTATTCAAGGAATAATCTTATCAATGGAAGAAAATAAAGAAGAACGAGAAACAATTCGTGGTATTAAGGTAGCTTTGATGGGGCCTTTAGGTGGAATTGGAGATGCCTTGTTTTATCTAACATTACTTCCTATTACTGGTGGTATCGCTGCATCGCTGTCTTCACAAGGCAATATAACGGGCCCGATTTTGTTTCTAGTTGTCTTTAACGTAGTTCACTTTGGAGCACGCTTTTTCTTGATGCACTTTGGCCATAGGATAGGAACTGACGCGATTTCATCTTTAAAAGAAGGAACACAAAAAATATCTAGAGCTGCATCGATCGTCGGTTTGATGGTTGTTGGGGCATTGATTGCTTCTTATGTTGACTTTAATCTTGATTGGACATTACAAGCCGGGGAGATACCAGTTGATATACAAGAAGAAGTTTTAGACGCTATTATGCCTGGCTTATTGCCGCTACTTTTTACTTTCTTTTGCTATTGGTTATTGAAAAAAGGGCGTTCTCCCTTGGTATTAATTGGGATTACTATCGTAATTGGACTTGTTGGTGGATTATTTGGAATAATGTAATAGTTTTTAATTGAGACGAATTACTAAAATTGTTAGCGCTTTACCAAAGTGCCTCTTTACGTAGGCTAAGAAAAATATATGCCCTACATAAGGAGGCACATATAATTATAAAGATAGGAGCGTAAATATGATACTAACTATTACAATGAATCCATCGATAGATATTTCTTATCCATTAGGTAAATTAGTTATTGATAGAGTTAACAGAATAAATAACGTTTCTAAGACTGCTGGAGGAAAAGGATTAAATGTAACAAGAGTGCTTCGCCAACTTAATGAACCTGTAAAGGCTTCTGGGATGCTAGGCGGGGATTTTGGACAGTTTGTTAGAAAACATTTGGATGAAGAGGGTATTAATCATGATTTTTCTCAAATCAGGAGTGAAACAAGGAACTCTATCGCAATTTTACACGAGGGAAACCAAACTGAAATTTTAGAGGGCGGTCCTGAAATAAGAGAGAATGAATTAAATACATTTTTTGAAACATATAAACGGTTATTAAAAGAAGTGAATCTCGTTACTATTTCAGGTAGTTTGCCAAAAGGAGTAAAAAAAGATTATTATTCAACGTTAATTGAAGAAGCCGATAGACAAAACACTAAAACGATACTAGACACCTCTGGGGAGACACTCGCTAAAAGTCTACAGGGGAATCCTAAACCCTACTTGATCAAGCCAAACGAAGAAGAAATTAGCCAAGTATTAGGGCACAAAATTAATACATCAGTTGATTTGAAAAATGCATTAAAAAGTGATCTATTCGATGATATTGAATGGGTTGTAGTTTCTTTAGGTAAAGATGGTGCACTTGTTAAACATAAAAAAACTATTTATAAGATAGATATCCCAAGCATAGAAGTGATAAACCCTGTTGGTTCTGGAGATGCAACATTAGCTGGATTAACGTATGGTATTTCCAACAGAAGAACACCGGAAGAAATTATGAGAGTCGGTATGGTGACGGGTATGTTGAACGCAATGAACCAAAAAACTGGTCATATTGATGTACAACGATTTAACGAGTTATTTACTCAAATTTCGGTTAATAAAATTAACAATGAATAAGGAGTTATAATAAGAAAGATTACCAACAAGATGTGGAAATAACTTATAAATAAAACTGATAGACTAAGCAAAAAACTCAGTCTATCAGTTTTATTACGTAAAGAACAAATAATATAAGCTCAAAAAGAACTTCCTGGTTCAGTTAGAAACTCTCTTTCTTCATTGTTCGAGACTCTTCCTAAAATCGCATTGCGATGTGGATATCTACCAAAAAGATCAATAATTTCTTTATGTCGTTTTTCATAGTCTAGATATTCTTCCAAACCAGGTTGATCGAATAATTGTAAAGAAATTTGGTGAATCTTTTTTGACTCTGAGTGCATAAAAGGCATCAATAAGAAACCAAGTTCGTCAGCTGTTAGAGCACGTACTTGCTTCGTTTTTAAAGCTTCTTGGGATAAGATGAGTGCAGCAGAATCAAAGGAAAAGACTCCAGGCTGTCCTCGGTAAATATGATGAGAAAATTGATCGAGGATGATAATTTCTGCCAAACGTCCTTGAATGGATTTTCGCCATCCATCGAGTTCGCCTTGAGCAGCTTGCTGGTGTAATGCTTTAAAACGCTCAGTGATTAGCTGATCGACTTCACTTCCACCATTAAATAATTGCTCTGGGGCAAGTTCATGAAACCAAAAGTATAAAACTGTTTCTGGTGTATGTATAAAATCCTCCTAGTTGAATTAATTTTTATCGTAATAATTAAAGACAGTAACCGAATACAAACCTTTAAAGCTCATAACTTACACGAATGGCTCTACCGATGATCTCAATTGTATCATTTTCCGAAACAATAATGGGCGCATAATCAGGATTTTCGGAAAGTAATAATAAAAAGCTCTCTTGCTTTTTTATTTTTTTTAGCAGAGTAGTGGGGTCTTCATTTAATATTATTGCAGCAAACTGTTCGTCTTGTACATCATCTTGGGCTTTGAACAAAACGGTCGCATCCTTAGGGATTATTGGTTCCATACTAGTATCTTTCATTTTGAAATAAAAGTGTTGTCCTTTAGAAAGGTGAGAAAAATTAGTAGGAAAGTCAACTGCTTCATCAGCTTCCGAAACAATCGTAGTTTCATTATGCTCTACGTTATTTGTTCCTCTCTCAGGATAAACAGTTTGTGCTTCGTAGCCTAAGATATATTCAGGCCTAACGTTCATCGCTTGGGCAAAGTCTTCGACTCGGTTTAAAGGGAATTTTCGTTGACGGTTAAAATACTTAGAAACAGCTGATTTTGCCATATTTACTCGTCTTGCAATTTCGCTAACCGAAAGATTATTTTCTTTTTTTAGTTGATCAAGAATATCCATGATTTCATCGTTAGTTTTCACTTTTATTTCCTCCGTTTCCATTCTTATTATAGCATCGTTCTCTTTAAGAAACAATGAAAAATAATCGTTGACAAAAGAGAACGGCGATGCTATGATTAATTTGTTCTCAAAAGCGAACGTACGTTTGTATCGAATATAAGAAATGGAGGGATTAGCTTGAAGAGATACGAATTAAGAAAGGAAGATACTAAACAAAGGATTGATGCTTTAGAAAAAAGAAGAGATGATTTGTACGATCAGATGGGAAAAATGGAAGATGAAGTAGCGGATATGTGTGAAGAGTCTATTGAAAAACAAAGAAAATTAATTCACTTCAAAAAACAAGGGGATATTTTAGATTCTTATATGAAGTTTTTAGAGAATCAGTTAGTAGTAGATGCTTTACAGGAGCAATCCTATTCTGTTGAAAACTTTGATATGTCAGAAAAAGATCGGTTGATGGTTATTTTGCGCAATGGCGAAGATATCTTGTTTGATTGGTATGTTCAAAAAAAGAAGGAAGGTTATGAATTTAATCATATTGAACCCTTGCATAAAATTTTAAAAGAGGATTATGAAGAATTTTATGACCAACGAATAAAAGATGGAAACAAGTAGAATATGGAAAGTTGAGATGTTCCCCTTAACTTCATTTGGAAGACTTTCATAAAATGATGACTTTTACTTTTAGTTGAGCAAAGTGTTTAAAGCTATAACAAATAAATGATACAATTCTTATAAGAGTTAAAAAGGATATAGAAAGGGGCCTTATATATGAAAGTTCTTGTCGTAGGTGCAAACGGAAAAGTAGCAAAGCAATTCGCCAATTTGACGCAGGATCATAATGATATTGACGAAAAAGCAGTGATCCGTGATTCTGGACAAAAATCTTTTTTTGATGAAAGAAATATTGAAACCCAAGTTTTAGATATTATTTATAATTCAATTGAAGATTTTGCTGAAGCAATGAAAGATGTAGACGCAGTCGTTTTTAGTGCAGGTGCTGGTGGAAGTGGTCTAGATAAGACAGTTATGGTTGACTTAGATGGCGCCATAAAAATAATGACAGCAGCTGAACAGGCAAATGTAAAACGATTTGTTATGGTAAGCACATTCCGTACTGGTCGCAAACAAATTGCTAAAGGAATCGAAAATGATGCTCCATTGAAAATTTATACTATTGCTAAAAACTACGCAGATGAATGGTTGAAAAATAGAACGGGGCTTGATTGGACAATCGTTCATCCAGGGACTTTGACTGATGAAAAAGGCAGTGGAAAAATCAAAGTTGGTATGGGAAATAAACATGGTGAAGTGCCTCGTCAAGATGTTGCCCAAGCTATAATTGCTTCTTTGGAAAATGACTCAACAATTCATAAAGAATTTGAAGTATTATCAGGCGATGAACCAATTGATGATGCTATAAAATCTGTTTAATGATGACTTTTAATAAGTAAAAAATGAGTAGCTTTATTAAAGCTACTTATTTTTTACGTTATTTTATTTTTTATTGTGATAGCTGAATTGTAAATCGCGAACTTTTTCTGCGAGAGTTTCATCGGGACCGTCCACTTCAGTGTCATTAATCACTTCAGGGATTGAAAGGCCTTTGAGCCGACCCTTGTCGATACCCATTTCTTCATTCCACTGTTTTAATTGTTCTGTCGAGCTTGCATAAACAATACGTCCAAGTCCTACTAATCCATGTGCTGAAGCACACATCGAACAATGCTCACCTGAAGTATAAACTACCGCATTTTTACGTTCTGCTTCGTTTAAATTGTTTGCTGCCCACTTAGCAATTTCAAATTCGGGATGGCGAGTATTATCTCCGCTAGCAATCTTATTGTGGTCTTCAAATAAAATTTCCCCTTCTTGAGAGACCAATACCGAGCCAAAAGGAGCATCGCCTTTTGCCAGGGCAATTTCAGCTAATTGCACACAGCGATTTAAGTAGTACTTATCTTTCTCATTTATCATGATATGCCCTCCTTTATTGTTTTCTAATCTTTTATTCTATAGCCATCATATCATTATCTGAGGTGTTTGCAATCTTTCATATGACTCGTTTGTACAAGTGTTTTTTTCTTTTATTTAAACCAATATTTACTTGACAAATGAATGTTCATTCATGTAAACTTAGAAATGAACAGATGATTATATATTCATACAAGCGTTTACGATTCGTATATACCAGTGATAAAAAAAGGGAGTTGCATGGCGATGGATAAAACACAACATATAGTCGGGCATAATTCTAAGGAGAACACTTCTCACAAACACCAGCATGCTGGACATTTACCAGGTGAAGTTCCTATGTATTTTATAGGACTCATTATATATTTGCTTGCATTGTTTGTTCCTTTTGCAGGTGCAACATCGAATTATTTATTTACAGCTGCGGTTGTTCTTTCAGGTTTTCATGTGATTGTTGAAGGAGTTACTGAAACGATAAAACATACAAAGGAAAAAAGAAAGTTTCAACCTAATGTGCACTTACTGATGACATTGGCTGTTTTGGGAGCTATGTTAATAGGCAATTTTGATGAAAGCGCGTTGTTGATTTTGATATTTGCGGGAGCTCATTTTCTTGAAGAATTTGCTGAAGAGAAAAGTCAAAAAGAAATTACAAGTTTACTGCAAATGAATCCAACGAAAGCACGCTTATTACAAGCAGACGGGTCTACTAAAATGGTAGATGTCAGAAAGCTTACGGTTGGTGATCAGTTAAAGGTTTTGCCCGGAGATCAAATTGCAACGGATGGTTTTATTGTTGAAGGCCATTCGACAATTGACGAATCTTCAATTAATGGGGAAAGTATACCTAAAGAAAAAGGAAAAGAAGAGGAAGTATTTGCTAGTACGATCAATGGACAAGGAACCTTTACTATGGAAGTTAGCAAAGATTCTTCTGAAACTGTGTTTGCCAAAATTTTAAGTGTAGTTGAACAATCACAAAGCTATTTACCAAAAACGGCAACGAAAATACAAAAAATTGAGCCCATTTATGTGAAAAGTGTTTTACTTATCGTGCCTTTGTTCGTCCTTTTGATGCCGGTTTTACTTCAATGGAGCTGGGAAACTAGTATTTATCGTGGTATCGTACTTTTAATTACAGCATCTCCTTGTGCACTAGCAGTTAGCGTAGTACCAGCAACTTTGTCAGCTATTTCGAATTTAGCTAAAAAAGGTGTTTTGTTCAAAGGAGGAGCCTATCTTACCAATTTAGTTGATATTAAAGCAGTAGCTTTTGATAAAACGGGGACCTTAACACAAGGACAACCTGTAGTGACGGACTCTTTTTATAAAGAAGAAGCCATGAAAAGTAGTTGGCAACAGATTATTGTAACAATGGAAAAAAGCGCGAACCATCCTCTTGCTAAGGCAATTCTAGCGGCTTATGGACAGACTTCAACTGTTGAAATGTCAGTGAAAAATGAGATTGGCCAAGGTATTATAGGCCAATACAATGGGCGTAATTATCGAATTGGAAAACCCAGTTTATTTCAACAGGTTAGCCCAGAAATGCAAGAAAAAACAAACGAATTTACTTCGGCAGGTAAAACGGTGGTTTACTTTAGTGAAGATGAAGAAGTTGTGGCACTTATTGCATTTATGGACCGAGCAGACGAAAAAGCTGCAGCTACAATTGCGTATTTAAAAGAACAAAATATTAATACACTAATGATTACTGGAGATGCTAAGACTACAGGAGATGCAGTCGCACATGCTTTAGGAATCGACGAAGTGTTTAGTAATATTTTACCGGAAAACAAAGCAGAAGCGATTACTTCCTTGCAAACAAAATACGGGAAAACAGCTATGGTCGGAGATGGCGTTAATGACGCTCCTGCATTAGTAAAAGCTGATATTGGATTTGCTATGGGGGAAGGAACAGATGTCGCTATCGATGTAGCTGATGCAGTTATTATGCAAAACGATCTTTTAAAATTTGAGTACGTGCATAAGCTAGCTAAAAAATTAAATCAAATTGTTTGGCAAAATATTATTTTTGCCATGGGGATTGTTTTACTACTCAGTGGATTAAATATTATTGGACAAATGAATATTGGACTGGGTGTTTTAGCTCATGAAGGAAGTACACTCATCGTATTGGTAAATGGCCTGCGTTTGTTACTGCCGTTAAAGAAAAGCAAAAAAAGCGTATAATCTGATATCTTATTAACTCAAGTTTCGCACACCAAATTCGGTAGATAAGCCTTGATATAATTGGGCAGCGTATCGATCCAGAGCTGCAGTTGACTTTCAATGAAGTCTTGTAGTTTATGACTCGCTTTTTCACTGACTGCTTGCAAAATGTCCATTAGTTCTAATAAAGCCACCGACCAGTCAAGTTCTTTTATTTGGTCAGCAAGTTCATAAAATAAGCCGCCTAAGGTCCGCTCGTCATTGGCACAGCGTTGTTGCCAACTTAATAAGATGTAGCGCGTGAACACAATGGTGGTATGACAAATCAAGGCTTGATAATTGCGCGTTTGGGTTTCTTGTGACAAA
>NZ_AUIQ01000070.1 GCF_000423785.1 Tetragenococcus muriaticus DSM 15685
GTGATTGACACGATCCGTTTTCAACTATTTCATATTGCAGGAAAAGTCACAGAACACGCACGTCAAATTCAAATTCGCTTATCAAGTACGAATGTTTACAACACGCTTTTTTGGGAAGTTCTTACACGCATTCAGCGATTGAATCTCTAGTTTACTTTCGCCATTTTAAGCTCTATAAAAAGCTTGTCTTTCATTTTCTAGGAAGAACTTTATCTTTTTTTAACCTAGTTCAATCGTCCTTTCCTATTCTTTATTAAAAAGCGGCGACAAAAATAGAAAATAACATAAATGGCACTTCGTGGGGCGGTCGAATGAGTTATCCACAAAGTTTTATAAATCATTCAGGGTAGATAGTGTTTCTAAAACAATAAGTCAACAGTATCATTTGCCCTTGATTAATGAAGATGAAAATGGATTTATTACACTCTATTTTGCCAGAGTACTGAAAACTTACCAGCTACCAATTAAAACGTTAATTGTGTGTACTACAGGAGTTGGAACTTCAGAACTATTAAAAGCGAAGATTGAAAAGAAATTTCCGGAATTAGATGTTATGAACGTTGTAGCAACTAAAAACTTAGACCAATTTCTTAAAAATTATCCAGCGACTGAATTAGTCTTAAGCACAATTAAGTTAAAACAATCATTACCTGTTAACTCGTTATTGGTAAGTGCTATGTTAACTGCTGATGATCAGAGAAGGATTCAACAGAAAATTGAGGAGATCAATCATGATGAATAGCCAACGATTCAATGTTTACCCAAAAAAGAGTTTTTCTTCCAAAGATGAAGTTTTGACGTTTTTAGGAAAAGAAAGTAGTCGGTTAGTAGGTATCCCTGCAATGGAATTTAAAGAGCAATTGTTAAAACGGGAAGAACAAGGAAGCATAGAAATTGCTCCTGGGATTTTACTCCCTCATTTTGAAAGCCCTTCTTTTACTCAAAGTAAAGTACTCCTTCTTTCTTTAAACCCAGAAGTAAAAGGCTGGAATTCAGAGATAAACAACGTCAAATTAGTCATAGTTATTTTATTAAAAGCCGAAGAAGAAAGGCCTGTAAAACAAGAAATAGCAGCATTTACTCGAAAATTAGCAGATGACAAGTATTTAGATGAATTAATGAAATTAGGAAATGAATATAATAATTAAGGAGATGATTTTAATGAAAATAGTTGGAGTAGCAGCATGTACAGTAGGGATTGCTCATACGTATATTGCACAAGAAAAGTTAGAAGAAGCAGGAAAAAAAGCAGGTCATGAAGTACACATTGAAACCAGTGACACGATTGGCGTAGAAAATGCCCTAAGTCCGGAACAAATTCAAGAAGCAGATGTAGTTATCTTAGCAATTGATGTCAAAATTAGCGATCGTGAAAGGTTTGAGAGTAAGCGTGTACTCCAAGTACCAACTGAGGTGGCTATAAAATCACCGAACAAATTAATTCAAAAAGCTGAAGAGGTTGTAAAAGAAGATCAAAAAAATAAGTAGGGGTTGCAAAAATGGAAATTAGCGAAATCTTAGATAAAAACATTATTGAAACAAATCTGAATGTTGCGACAAAGGAAGAAGCTATCGAGCATATTGTTGCTTCGTTAAAAACAAATGATTATATTTCAGAAGAAAAAGCATTTGCCCAAGATATTTATAATCGTGAAAAAGAAGGAAAGACAGGGATTGGCAATTATATTGCCATTCCCCATGGGAAAAGTTCTGTTGTAGATAAGGTAGGTGTAGCGATTTTTATTAATAAACAAGAGATCCCTTGGGAATCGATCGATGAGCACGGAGTCAAAGTCATTGTATTATTCGCTGTGGGAGATAGCAATGAAGGAGCAGAGCAACATCTAAAATTGTTAGCTCTTTTTGCTAAAAAGTTAGGGAACGAAAAAGTCGTACAAAATTTATTAGCAGCCAACACGGCTGATGAAGTGATTGCTAGTTTTGCTCAATAGTGAAGGAGGAAATTCTATATGGAAACAATCAGGCGTTTAAATCTAAAAGGGCACCTATTAACGGCGATCTCGTATTTGATACCGATCGTTTGTGGAGCAGGATTTTTAGTTGCCATTGGTTCAGCCATGGGAGGAGAAAATCCGGCAGATTTAACGGGAAATTTTAGCATTTGGGATGTACTTGCAACGCTCGGAGGAACTACATTAGGACTACTACCAGTTGTTATTTCCACGGGTATTTCTTACTCAATTGCTGAAAAAGTAGGAATTGCACCTGGATTTATTGTAGGCCTCACAGCTAACGCCATTGAAGCTGGTTTTATTGGTGGCTTATTAGGAGGCTTTATTGCAGGATACATGACTATTTTAATCGTGAAATTTTTAAAAGTACCAGAATGGGCTAAAGGGTTAATGCCAACCTTAGTGATCCCCTTTTTAAGTGCACTAGTAAGCGGATTAATTATGGTCTATGTTATCGGCACACCGATTTCTGCATTTACTACTTGGTTAACAGGCGTATTAAATAGTTTAAATTCTTCATCCATTCTTGTATTTGGTATAGTAGTAGGTCTTTTAAGTGCAGTTGACTATGGAGGACCGATTAATAAAACGGTTTTTGCTTTTGTCTTGACTTTGCAAGCTGAAGGTATTAACGAACCGATTACTGCTCTGCAACTAGTTAATACTGCTACGCCCATTGGTTTTGGTTTAGCTCATCTTTTTGGTAAAGTCATTAACAAACAAATTTACACACCGACTGAGGTTGAAACGTTGAAATCTACTGTTCCTATGGGAGTCGTAAATGTTGTCGAAGGTGTTATTCCGCTAGCGATGAACGACATTATTCGCAGTGTAATAGCAAGTGCAATAGGAGGGGCCGCTGGTGGTGCAGTTTCTATGACTTTAGGTGCGGATTCGACTGTACCTTTTGGCGGCGTATTAATGCTACCAACGATGTCAAGACCTATGGCGGGTATTTTGGCATTACTTGCAAACATTGTAGTTACAGCTTTAGTGTTGGTAGTTATTAAAAGGAAACTTTCTCCTGAAGACCTTGAAGCGCAAAAAGAAGTTGAAGAAGAAGACATTGATTTGAATGATATTCAAATCTCCTAAGTTTGAGAAAGAAGGACTACACATGAACAATGTACAATTTTCACCATCATTAATGACCATGAATCTGGACAAATTTAAGGAAGAAGTCCGCTTTTTAAATAAACATGTAGATTCTTATCATATCGACATCATGGATGGTCATTATGTACCTAATATTTCTTTATCTCCATGGTTTATTGAAGAGATTCGAAAAATAAGCGATATTCCTATGTCTGCCCATTTGATGGTGACAGATCCAAGTTTTTGGGTCCAACAATTAGTAGATATAAAATGTGAATGGATTTGTATTCACGCAGAAGTATTGGACGGTTTAGCTTTTCGTTTAATTGATCAAATCCATGAAGCAGGATTAAAAGCAGGTATTGTGTTAAATCCAGAAACATCAGTTGACACAATATTTCCTTATATTTCTTTGTTAGATAAAGTGACTATAATGACCGTTGATCCTGGATTTGCGGGTCAAAAATTTATTGATTCAAGTTTAGAAAAAATTGTTCAGTTAAGAGAATTAAGAAATAAAAATAATTATCAATACTTGATTGAAATGGACGGTTCATCGAATCGAAAATCTTTTGCTAAGATCGATAAAGCTGGACCAGACATTTATATCGTAGGCCGAAGTGGATTATTCGGTTTAACAGAAAATATTGAGAAATCTTGGCAAACGATGATGAAAGATTATAAAGAAACTACGGGTAAGACTTATTATAAGGAATAAATTTTAAGAACAACTATTTGTATGTAAAAAAGCTGTGATGTTAATGTCATAGCTTTTTTGCGTTAGCTTCTTTATTACTTTGCATAGTTATCTAACTATGCTAAAATCTTAGCAATATTATCGTTGTTAAAACGGTTAATAAAAAAGAGGGTGAGCCAATGAGCAAAGTGACTGAAAGTATTCATTATTTAAAGAAGCAGGATTGGATCGATTTAACGCATACAGTGACACCGGAAATGCCTTATTTCCAAGCTTTTAAACCAATTACAGAGAAAACGCTATATACAGTTCAAGCTGATGGCTTTTTTGCCAAAGAGTATGCTTTAGCTACGCAATACGGGACACATATTGATGCACCGGTCCATTTTTCTGAGGGGAAAAGGTCACTAGAAGCATTGGAGATTGAAGGCTTTGTTCTACCGTTATTTGTTATTCATAAAGAAAAAGAAGTGGAGTCTGATCATGATTATATGCTGACAGTAGATGATATTTTAGTTTTTGAAAAAGAATATGGGGAAATTCCGTCTGATAGTTTTGTGGCTTTTTCTAGTGGTTGGTCTAAACGCTGGAGTAATCCGGAAAGTTATTACAATTTAGATGAAAATGGGCAAGCTCATACTCCTGGGTGGTCTGTGGAAGCATTAAAATTTTTACATGAAAAACGAGACGTAAAAGCAGTCGGTCATGAAACGTTAGATACCGATCCAGCGGTAGAAGAGGCTAAAAATGGTCATCTACTCGGTGAATTATATTGGTTATCAAACGATAAATACCAAGTTGAAGTGATGAATAATTTAGCTGAAGTTCCGGCTAAGGGAGCCGTAATTATAATTGGAACTCCGAAGATCAAAGCAGCACCTGGATTTAACGTACGAGCCTTTGCCATTGCACCAAAAGAAAACGAATAGTTGTATATTCGTTGTTCATAGGCTTAGGAACTATGTTATAATTGAAAATGAATTTAGTGAAATATAAAACAAGGCGTAGTAAATAAAGAAACTGTAATATTAATGAGAGGGGCTACAAAATTGACAGTAGAAACTAAAAGTAGGGACTATGAATATGGTTTTCATGATGATGTTACCCCTGTTTATTCTAGCGGTAGTGGGTTAACTGAAGAAACTGTACGAGAAATGTCTCGTTTAAAAAAAGAACCGCAATGGATGCTTGATTATCGATTGCATTCATTAGAGCTATTTCATAAGATTCCTTTGCCCGATTGGGGACCGGATTTATCCGAGATTAATTTTGATGATGTGATTTATTTTCAACGTTCTAGTGAAAAAAATACGAACAATTGGGATGATGTACCAGATAAAATAAAAAACACTTTTGAACGCTTAGGCATTCCTCAAGCCGAACGTAAATACCTAGCAGGAGCAGCTGCGCAGTATGAATCTGAGGTGGTTTATCATAATATGAAAGAAGAGTTTGCCAAACAAGGTGTGATTTTTACTGATACGGATACTGCCTTGCAAAAATATCCAGAACTAGTCAAAGAGTATTTTGCTAGTGTGATTTCTAATTCTGAACATAAGTTTACCGCATTAAATGGGGCAGTTTGGTCGGGAGGCACATTTATATATGTTCCTAAAGGTGTTCAGTGCGAGATTCCAGTTCAAACGTATTTTCGAATTAATGGTGAAAATGCAGGCCAATTTGAGCGATCGTTAATTATTGTCGATGAAGGAGCTTCTATCCAATATATTGAAGGATGTACGGCGCCAAACTATTCAGCAAATAGCCTCCACGCAGCTAGCGTTGAAATCGTTGTGAAAAAATATGCTTTTTTCCGTTATACGACTATTCAGAACTGGTCAGATAATGTGTATAATCTGGTTACTGAAAGAGGCACGGTAGAAGAAAACGGAACTTTGGAATGGATTGATGGTAATCTTGGGAGTAAGGTAAATATGAAATACCCATGTAGTATTTTAAAAGGCCCTCATTCTAAAACTTCCGTATTGTCAATGGCTTTTGCTAATTATGGCCAACACTTAGATGCGGGTTGTAAAGTGTATCACAACGCTTCAAATACTTCCAGTACATTAATTTCCAAATCAGTGGCAAAAGGCGGTGGAAAAACTGATTACCGTGGGCAAGTTTCGTTTGGTCGTGATAGCACGGGATCTAAATCCCATATTGAATGTGATACGATTTTAATGGATGACGAATCTACTTCTGATACGATTCCTTATAATGAAATTTTAAATAATAATGTTGCTTTAGAACATGAAGCTAGTGTATCCAAAATTTCTGAGGACCAATTATTTTACTTAATGTCACGTGGTATTAGTGAAGAAGACGCTACAGCGATGATTATCAATGGATTTATGGACCCCATTACCAAAGAACTACCGATGGAATATGCAGTAGAAATGAACCAACTGATCAATATGAGCATGGAAGGTTCAGTTGGTTAATGTTTTAAGACTTAGTAAGAAAGAGTTCTTTCTTACTAAGTTTTTGCTTTTTGTAAAAATCTCTATTGAATTTTAATACTTTTGTGATATAGTTAACTTGGTTTAAGCGTAATAGAGGTTTTATAAGGGAGAAGGTGTCAATATATGACATTGGCAAAAATTATATATGCAAGTATGACTGGAAATACAGAAGAAATTTCGGAGATTTTAGAAGAGCAATTGATTCAATTAGATATAGAAGTTGAGCGATCAGAAGCAGAAGATGCTGAAGAAGACTTCTTTGATAATGCAGACATTTGTGTTCTAGCGACTTATACTTATGATGAAGGAGAATTACCTTTTGATTTAGAAGATTTTTACGATGATTTACCTGACCGCGATCTTTCAGGAAAAATTTATGGCGTTGTCGGAAGTGGTGACAGTGACTTATATCCTGACTTTTTCTGTGTTGCAGCTGAGGAGTTTGATCGTTTATTTAGCGAAGCAGGGGCTAAGCGAGGACATGAGGTCGTAAAAATTGAAAATGATGCAGAAGATAAAGATAAGCTCCGGTTAGAAGAATTTGTAGCGGCATTAGTTAATAGCTAATGACTAGGAGGAACATGGCTCTTAAACAAGAAGTATCCTGACGTTTTGTTAAAAAACAAAATATCAGGAATTTTTTTGTTGCAATTGTTAGCCCATTAAGTGTAAAATCTACGAAGGTAATGTAGACAAATACAAAAAAGAAAGCTATTCTATTAACTAGATTGACCGATGCTAGTTAACAGAGGCAGTTTCTTATGGCGTTTGTTATACTATTTTTAGTGGAAACAATAAAAAATGAGATACTTTTATGTAAAGAAAAAGCAAGTATAAACAGTTTCTTTGCAATATTGTTTTGTACATATTACCATAATAGTTGAACTACGTATATTTGAAAGGAGAAAAAAAGGTTATTATGACTAATCAAAAAATAGATGGATGGGTAGCAGGACTCAAAGTACTCGAAGAGTGGGGCGTAAATGACGTCTTCGGTATTCCTGCAGGCTCATTAAATTCTTTGATGGATGCACTTGAAAAGGAACAAGACAATATTAACTTTATTCAAGTTCGTCATGAAGAAACAGGAGCGCAAGGTGCAGCAATGTACGCTAAATTCAACGACAAATTAGGTGTTTGTATTGGCTCTGCCGGACCTGGCGCAACTCATTTGTACAACGGTTTATATGACGCAAAATTTGACCATGTTCCAGTATTAGCTATTTTGGGTCAACGTGCACTCAGAGAATCTAACATGGATGCTTTCCAAGAAATGAACCAAAATCCATTATTTAATGATGTAGCAGTGTATAATCGTCGTGTGGCTTATCCTGAACAATTGCCTAAAGTGCTTGATGAAGGTATTCGCGCAGCAATTGCAAATAAAGGTGTAGCTGCTGTTGAAGTTCCAGTTGATTTTGGTTGGGAACAATTAGACACAGCAACTCGTTATTCATCTGCTGAAGACTACCGCGATTTCCCTGAACTTGGGTTAAATGAAACAGATATCGATGCAGCAGTCGAAGCTTTATCCAACGCTAAACGTCCAGTGATTTATGCTGGGAAAGGTACACGTGGTCATTCAGAAGACGTTATTGCATTAAGTCGTAAAATTAAAGCACCTGTTGCTATCACAGGAATTAACTTTGACGATTACAACTATGAATTTGATGCACTTTTGGGTTCTGCTCACCGTGTAGGTTGGAAACCAGCAAATGAAGCTTTTGAAGAAGCAGACGCGGTCCTTTTTGCTGGTAGTAATTTCCCATTTGCTGAAATAACAGGCAAATTTGATCATGTGGACAAGTTTATCCAAGTTGATATTGACCAACAAAAACTAGGTAAACGTCATTTTGCTGACGTTGCAATCCTTGGTGATGCTGCTACTGCTATTAGAGCCATTACAGATAAGATTGACGAAAAAGAAGATAATGGTTGGTATCAAGCAAATATTGATAATGCTGCAAACTGGAAGGCTTATATGCAAAAATTAGAAAATAAAACTTCTGGACCTTTACAACTTTATCAAGTATTTAAAGCAATTAATGATGTATCCAAAGAAAATGCTGCTTACTCAATTGACGTAGGTAATACTACACAAACTTCTATTCGTCACTTACACATGACACCGAAAAACTTATGGCGTACTTCTGAAGTATTCGCCACTATGGGTAATGGTTTACCAGGTGCTTTGGCAGCTAAATTAGGACAACCTAACCGTCAGGTTTGGAACTTATCTGGTGACGGTGGCTTTTCTATGGCAATGCAAGATGTTGTTACAGCTGTGAAGTACAATCTACCTTCTATTCATGTAATATTTACCAACGAGCGTTTTGGTTTTATTCGTGATGAACAAGAAGACACAAACGATAACTACTACGGTGTTGATATAACAGATGTAGACTTTGCAGCAATTGCTAAAGCGCAAGGAGCTGTAGGTTATACAGTTACCGAAATTTCACAATTAGAAGATGTTTTTGCAAAAGCAAAAGCTGATGAAGAAGCAGGACGCGTTGTATTAATCGATGCTAAAATTACAGAAGAACGTCCACTTCCAGTAGAAGAATTGAAATTAGATCCATACTTCTTCTCAAAAAATGAAGTAGACGAATTCAAATCACGCTATGAAGCTGAAGAACTACAACCATTTAGCCATTACTTGGAAGAACATGGTTTGGAAGTTGAACAACACAACCGTTAATTTGGAGCTAACTAGAAAAAATAGTATTAGTCTCGATAAGAGCGACTGGAAATTGGTCTTTTCATTTTCCAGTCGCTTTTTTTATTATCACTTTGTTTATCAGTTAATTTTTTTATAGTTTTACTCTTACCGGAGTAACTAGTTAAAAATAATATTGGGTCCTTTCATTTTTATCCCTGGAAAACAAAGAATTAGAGGAAGAACAAAAAAGGAATCCTAAAAACTAGAGTTGAATTAGGAAAGTAACGCTAGAAATTAAGAAAACTAGGGTTAAATTAGTGAAGAAACCCTAGAAATTAAGCAAAGTTAGGACAAATTCGAAGTACGTTAAATTTAAATAAAAAAAGTCTTATAAAAATGATAATTTCCTAAGAATTCCTAATAAAATCAATATAGTTCGGTAAAACTCGTTACAATAACATTGAGCAAAGCTAGAGTTACCATAAAAACACTATCAAGGAGGAGCCCTAAGGTAAAATGGATGCTAAAACAAAAGTTGCTGCTGGTATTTTAATTTTGTTGACATTTTTTTCTGCACCCTTATTTTCGCTATTTATGGGCGCAGTTATTGTTCTTTATTTACGCCTTAAACAAAAAAGAGCAAAAGCCTAAAAAAAGGAAACCATTCGATTAGAAATGGTTTCCTTTTTTATGTGTGCCAGGCATGGCATTTATCTAGCTGGTGAAAGTCCAGTCGCAGGTAGTTACCGCCAAGCGTAGCGAGCCACAAGCTGAAATCA
>NZ_AUIQ01000071.1 GCF_000423785.1 Tetragenococcus muriaticus DSM 15685
GTTGAACGTTTATTGTTATTAGTTCAAAAAGAGAATCCTGATTTTACTCCCAAATACGGACCAGATGTATTCTTTGCTTCAGCAGATGATGAAGGTGATGAGCTTGCATTTGAAGTTCTTGATAAGATTCGAAAGAACGGTGTTTCTGCAGACAAGAATTATCAGGATGTCAAGGTAGGCTCACAAATAAAGGAGGCGATAAGAAGAAAAACCCGTTACTATGCCGTTATCGGCAAAAAAGAAGTTGAAGAAGGTAAGTTTGAATTATCTAAAGTTGATTCCGATCAAACACAAACGGTCAGTGTTAAGGAATTTGAAGATAATCCAACTAAATTCCTCAGCTAATCTATTCAACCTGGGATTTTAAACAATTGTTTCAATCTAGAGTGATAATCGTTGTTACGGTCAACGATGATTGTCTGAATGTCTAGAAAGCGCATGAATCAATACACAAGATTTACTCTGACATGATTATGGAGGTCAAACGGAAATGCGGTTACTTCTTATCATCATAAAGATCTAATGATGATAGAGTTGACACAGCATTCCGGTTGGCCCCCTTTTCGTATGCACATCATAACCACCCTTCAAAAGGGGGGTTTGCTCTGGGGCTATAAGCCCCCAATACTAGCCAGCGTCTCAAGGCGCTGGCTTTCACTTTGTTCAAGCCACACTGGTTTTGTCGCTTTTGCTACCTCTCAAGAGGTGTTTTTATCACTCTCTAACCCTTAAAAGGGTCTGCATATTCTCGAACACTTAGTTTATCTAAGGCCATATCATGTTTTTCTTGCTCTTGAATATATTTCTTGATGGTTGCCTCATTAAGACCCACTGTGCTCACATAATAACCTTCTGCCCAAAAATGACGATTCCCAAATTTGTACTTCAAATTGGCATGTTTATCAAACATCATCATGGCGCTTTTTCCTTTTAAATACCCCATAAAGCTAGAAATACTTATCTTCGGTGGTATACTTACGAGCAAGTGAACATGATCGGGCATCATATGTCCTTCTAGGATTTCTACACCTTTATAACTGCACAATCTTTTGATAATCTCTTGTAGACTTGCTCTGTATTGATTATAAACAATTTTTCTTCTATACTTGGGGGTGAATACAATATGGTATTTGCATAACCATTTTGTATGGGCTAAACTATTTGCTTTGTTAGCCAACTGAATCTCTTCCTTTCATTACCATGTAGCCTGAACAACTACATTGTAACGCTAGTGAAGAGATTTTTTTAGTATAACTTTTTCCTTTCCACCCGCATAGCGGGTGGTTTTTTGTTTCGCACGCTACGCGAGCTCAACCCGGTCTAAAGACTTAATAAAAAGCTTTGGAGTAGCTCTCCTCCAAAGCTTCAAAAGGGCGATATGCGGGATTCGAACCCGCGCGTGACGGATCCACAAACCGCTGTGTTAACCAAGCTTCACCAATATCGCCGTGACATTATATAGTACAGATATAATTCTACCAGTAATCCGTATTATTTCAAGATGTGTTTTCCTAAGAGGCTGTCTAAAATCTCTTGAGTAACAGTGCTAAAAACGTCAAAACAACCATTTGCAGACTGGTGGTTAATTGACGCTCACAACTTTTCCAAAGTCGCCGACAATTCTCTAACCAACTAAAGGAACGTTCAACTACCCAACGTTGGGGCATGACTTCGAATCGATGCAACTCACTACGCTTCGCAACCTGCACGGTTGCGTTTAAATTACTTGCCACATCGAGCTGAAAATTAACGCCTGAATAACCACCATCGACTAAGACATTTTGAACCTGGCGTAAATGCATGGCATGTAAAGCGATCATTGCACTGGCCCCGTCTCGATCAGAGACGTTCGCTCGCGTCATGTGAATGGCCTGCGGAAAACCATTGATATCAACTGCCAGGTGGCGCTTAATCCCCGAGATTTTTTTACCAGCGTCGTAACCTTTTGTTGTTGCTCGTTGTACTTGGATGTCTTAACAAAAAGTATAAACTGTAATTATTAGTAAGTATATTAGGCCACTAGGGTATACCCTAGTGGCCTTACTTGTCTGCATGAACTGCGGACAGCTACCAAAAGTTCAATAGCGTTGTCAAAATTAGATGATAATTATCAATCGATTAGAAATCAGAGGCACATAAGGTAGGGCCAGTTGGCTTGAAAATTAAGAGTGGGATTAAATTCCCGTGTCAAACCAAAAAGCGCTTAAAATGCAAATATGAGCGTTTAAAGATATTCTACATAGAAGATCGTACCGCGAGAGTTTGCTACCGGTGCACGGTCACGCTACGGGCTGCCAGAAATTTGCTTTAAAATAGTCGAAAGTTAATTAAAGTCATGCTATAATGTGGATATGAAAAAGGAAGCCTTGCGCTAACAAGACTTCCTACGCAAGCCGCTTCAAAGGCGGTGGCATTAGTTAACTAAACGATACTGTCGTCCCGTAACTCGCCAAAGTTATGATCGGGGCGGCTTTTTTATTTGTGGTGCTTGTCGATATAGCTGAGAAGCGCGATTAAAAACGTGCCAAACAGCAACATCAACGAGAGTGTCTGGAAGACGCTCATTGACTGTGAAACCTTCCTGAAGATTATTCCATGTTCCCATAGACCTCACCTCGCAAGGGAAAAGACAGCCACCGCCCTTAAAACTTCTTGCTTAATCTATTATACAGGTAAATGGGGATAGAACAATGTTATGCATAATCAGATTTCTTTAATTTTTGAGCCATAAATAGCCAAGCTACTAACGAAAACAACAGGACTATCAACACCGTTATGTAACTCGTGTTTCCGTGATAGGTTAACGAACCGTTATTATAATTAACAATTTTCAAGAAAGCAGTAATTGGATAATAGTCTTGCAGATTTTGCCCAGCTATAAAGACGCCAACAAAGCCATAAACAAAGGCGATAACCACGTTGAGATAAGATGAGGATTGCCGAATAAACAAAATCAAGATTGGTAAGACAGCGATAAAAACCCCTAAGCTAATACCAGTTAACTGAATCATTGCGCTCAAAGAATGGTACACGGGTTCACTTTTATGGGGTAAGAAAAGGAAGATCAAGTATGTTAAGAGCGCGTTTAAAGCTGCAAACGCCAAATTGATTAAGCATAAGACAGCTAATTTGCTAACATACAATTTATTAACAGGAACAGCGCAAGTAATGTTATTCTTTAGTGCTCCAGATATATGCTCAACATTAATTAAATAGTTACTAAAGATAACAATCATTGCCGGTAAGACTAAACTAAAACTATCCCAAATAACGATATTCATAAAATCAGTGTAATTATAGAGTGAATGTTCATTGCCACTGTATAGTTGAAATATTGAAAGTAGATCAGTAAAGATAAGGGAAATGAAAAATACGAGTAAGACGTCACATCTTTTAAGTTGTGACCTGTATTTTTATATGCTATAATGACAGCAATTATAATAAGTCATAACTTAGGATTAAAAGCTAAGGAGATTTAGAAATGAAAATTGGTTATGCAAGGGTAAGTACACAAGACCAAAAATTAGAAAATCAAATAGAAGAATTGCAAAAAGCCGGCGCAGAAAAAATTTATCAAGAAAAATTTACAGGGACGACAACGCAACGTCCGGTTTTTAATGAGCTTCTTCAGACGTTCAATGAAAATGATATGCTTATTGTGACAAAATTAGACCGTTTTGCTAGAAATACTCGAGAAGCTTTAGAAATTATACAAATGCTTTTTGAACGAAATGTCAAAATTCATATCTTGAATATGGGGATAATTGATAATACGCCCACAGGGCAGCTGATTTTTACCATTTTTAGTGCTTTTGCACAATTCGAACGGGATATGATTGTTTCACGCACTCAAGAGGGAAAAAAGTACGCAAAACAGCACGATCCTCATTTTAAAGAAGGGCGTCCGAAGACTTATTCTGACGAACAAATTCGATTGGCTTATGAATTAAGACAAAAAGGAATGACCTATAAAATGATTGAACGAAAAACAGGCATTAGTGTAAAAACGCAACAAAGACGATTTAAAAAATATCAGTATAGTAACACCATATAGTACGGCATATTATGATATATTTAGCAATAAAATGATATAGCATATCATTGCATGCCATGGTATAATACATTTGAAAGGAGAAATATAATGGAAATTATTACTTTTTCTGCTACCAAAGGCGGTGTAGGAAAAACAACCCTAACTTTTAATTATGGTGAATGGTTATCTGACAAGGGGTATAATGTTCTACTAATTGATAGTGACCACCAGTGTAGCTTAACACAGACATACGACGTTTATCGAGATCATGGGACAATTGCAAATATTTTTACTAATGATGACAGGAACGTTGAACTCATAAAAATACACAATAATTTGTCTTTGTTACCAGCATCAATGAATTTAGATAATGTTAATAACGAGATTCAAACAAAACCTAATAAAGAACTGATAATGTATATGTGGTTAGCAGATCATTATGAATACTATAAACAGTTCGATTATGTTTTAATTGATTGTCACCCCGATTTTTCAACCATCACACAAAATATGATTGCTATTGCAGACTATGTATTTAGCCCAGTTGAACCTAGTGAATACGGATTTACTTCAAAAAACAATCTAGAATTAAGATTGCGACAACTAAAAAAAGAAATTATTAGAGTTGATACTAGAGAAAGCTTTGTAACAGCCGAACTAAAATTTCTTGGTAATAGAATTAAACATAATACAAAATCTTCACGTGAGTTTATTGAAGCAATGAAAAAAGACTCAAGAACATTAGCTTTTATTCCTGAAAAAGAGCTATTTAATAAGTCGACATTAGATCATACTCCTTTAATCATTATGAAGAAAGATCAAAAAACGTTATCTAAACATAAGCAATTTTTCGAGGAAATCAATCAAATTTTTACTATGCTAAGAGAACTATAATACATCATATCATATTACACTATAATATGATATGATGTATTATAGCACGGTATAGTATAATATAAAAAGGAGAACGATTATGGCATTTGAAGATAAAGCAGAAAATATAAAAGAAAGTTTACCTAAAAAAAATATTTCAAGAGATAATGAACCCAGAATTTCAAAATCTTATACATTAAAGAAAAGAGTTGCAGAAGAACTAACGAAAAAAGCAGAAGCAGAAGAAATAACTGCTTCAAGATATTTAGAAAAATTATTACGTAAAGAATTTAATCTCTAAAACAATTGTAATGAAGGTAAAAAATGAAAGCAGATTTTATAAGTATCTTGCTGTGTCTGTACTTTGATTATTTGTGATTTAAACCTATTGTTTTTATCGTTCATTCTAATAATCATGACGTCTAATGTATAATCAAGTGTTTTTTAAAGAGCTATAGGTAACGGCTGTACAGCAGCACGATTCTTACAAAAGTATTCCAGATGGGGTCCGATGAGTCTCACAGGCACGTGATTCCTCAAGCATAAATCCTATTAAAATAGGTCAGCTAGTCATTATACTAGCTGACCATACTTACATTTGGGACCTCTTATGCTTCAAATAATGATCATATGCGTTAACTTGTATCCTCCTTAGATTTTAAACCTCAATATGTCTAAAAACGTTAAATTCTAAATAGTGAAAAAATTACTTTTCAAGCTCTTTTTCATTTTAAATATGAATATGCTACCTCTACGTCAATTTATCCTGAAAGTCCTTTTTGAACGCTACTTTTCGTGCTGCGTCATTCGTATAAAATCTTAGTCCGATTAAACGTACCTGTTCATTTTCCGATAAAATCTCCAGATCTTCTCTGGTGTTTAGGGACTTTAAAAACTCCTCTTTCCACTGATCCTTTAGGAGTAAATGCTCTCCTTTTGGTTCTAGGAAAACCTGATACGTATAATCTTCATCTTTCATATAAAGCAGGAAGTCTGGCATAAATCCTCGTGTGCCATCAATCTCTGTAATTTTCACTTTCCGTTCGTTGCGGATAAGATAGACATCTTCATATTTTTCTTGCAATGTTTCCACGTAATCTTGGATAAGATCAATAAAGTCATGCTCCAAATGGTTCCCAATGGCTTGGTCATAAATATACCAATCCTGCCCTTTCATATTCCTTGTTTTGGTAATATCCGTTGCCTTTGTAACCTTACTCAATTCCACCACATAATCATCGATCAACTCTGAGAAAGAATAGCCTTCAAAGTATGGTGTTCCCTTCACTTTCATGTAGTTGGAACGAATATGTTGCACCGCATAATCCAGAAAACGTTCGACAATTTTAAGCTTCTGACAAGGGGATAAATCTTCCGTTGTAACATTCACGGGAAGCGACACCCAAATCGATAAATCACCCAGGAAATCCTTACTTTCGATAAATTCCTTCATACTGGAAATAGCCGGCACATACTGTTTTAAGTGGCTAAAACGATAAAACTTGTTGCGCTGAATGGCTTTTTGTATCAATCGTCGGTCAATAGGCAAAGCCTGTTCATGCGTTTGTTTACTAGTCATAGTTTCTTTTTCACCAATACGTTGTTCAATCATGCGTTCATAATCCACTTCATAATCCGTAGAAATATTATAATCTCTTAAATCTTGATAATCGTCTTCGGTCGTCGGTACGACCTTATTAATATAAATTTTGCCGTTTTGAAACCATTCTGCTCGTTTAACTTTCCCTTTTACTTTCGCCTGAAGACGATAGTATTCATCTTTCTTCACTTCAATACGGGCAGCCTCCAACGATTTTTCCAGATTTTTAATATACGCATTATCATTGATAGTGTGGTAATGCAGTGCTTCAAGGACTTTTAAATCACTAGGCTTTTCATCAAAACGCCGTGTATAGGTTTTTTCACCTTCATACTCGAATGGATAATATCTTGCCCCGCGTCCGATTAATTGGGCTTCACTATCGGTGGTTGCCTTTGTCCCTGTTGCCCCTTCACTGATACGGACAATATCAAATAAATTGAGCACGTCCCAGCCTTCATTTAACTTGGCTACTGCAAAGATGGTGCGAATCGGATTATTGGTGTCTTCCAACGTGTTCAAAAGAAGGGCGTTTTGTTCCTCCAAGAAATCTTGACTGTTTGCATTGATAGTTGTTTCCTCCGTAAACTCCCACTGGAGGTCACGGACGACTTGCGTTAGTTCCTTGCCTGCATAATACTGAAACATCTTATGCCAAATACTGCCCGGGCTGGCGTGTACCGCCATACCATGCTGGATGATCTGTTCTAACTGGTTCACGGTAAGCCCTGCAACCATCTTAAAAAAGGCAGCATTCGCTTCTTTGGAAGTGGCAATTTTATTCGATTTAAACAAAATGATGGGCTTGAGATCGATGCCGTGATCGTTGGCTATATATTTGCGATACTGGCTTAATAGTATCGCATCTATCATCTTGACACTGTCTTCTTCATTCGCCCGTAGCAACACCACATTCTTGGAATAACCATCCTGCATGAACCGTTTCAAATCATATTGATAGACCACTTTATCACTATATTTATGGAACAGGGCATCATTCGTCCAATCAATCGTTGCCGTGTACTCAAACAACCGATTATTCGGGTGAAGGTTGAGTAAACGCTGAACGGTGTGTTCCCAGGTCTTTTCCTGTAACTCTTTTTTATTTAATGTTTTCTTGTCATTTCGTGTGAGTGCGTTGATATGATGTGCTTCATCCGCCAATAAAACAATGCTTGTCTCTTCCAATGCTTCATAGGTCAAACCATTTTCCCGTGGGTTGGTTAAATCCATATGGAGTTTCTGGATGGTCGTTAATTTTAAATAAATCGTTTTGACAGCAGGGTTCGCCGGAAACGTATCGACAATCTGAATCGTCACCCGTTCCCCGTCTATTTCAATGCCGTCTCTCGCAAATAGATACTTGGGGGATACTTGATTCGTCAGGTTATCATACGTCTTTTTGATAATCGCATCACTGTTGACAAAGAAAATAAAATTTTGTTGCTGATGCTCGCCGTAAAGATAAAGTATGGTTGCCGCAAGCACCAACGTTTTCCCTGAACCTGTCGCCATATGAAACAGCAAATGGTTATAAGACATGTCTGCCGCATCGGATCGCTGCGTGTAGATCAATTGACGGATCGCCCCTTCTTGGTACGGGCGCAAGTTGTGATGTAAATTATCTTGTATATAGGATGGTATATCCGGCACAATATCCGACACATTGGCGTAATCACTTTCCAATTCAAATAACTGCTGAAACCGTTGTTGAATTTTACTATGTAACAATTCGCTCATGACTCCTCATCCTCCCCATAAAAGGAACGGTTAAAAGCCTTCACATCATCAGGGATGCTGTAAGATGCATCGTCTATTTCCGAGTAATTGAGATACATCTGATTGGCATCCAAGGCTTGGATGAGAACGTCCTTTTTCTCTTCCAGTGACAGTGCTAAAAAGTCTTCATCGTCGTTTGCAATACGTTCTATATGAACTTGAAAGTCTAAAAAAGCTTCTGTTTTTATTCTTTCAATTAAATTGAAAAGCTCATCATTTGAATCGATTGCCTGAATTCGATTCACAAATTTCTGATTTAATTCATGTAATTCTGCGTAAACAAAACTTCCTCCTCCTTCCCAATTACAACGTTGCGAAACGCCTGTTTGTTCACCGCTAATAACATTTTTAAACCTCTCAATCGCCAAATCTTCAATATAATCTAATTGTTCTAAACCAATAAATTGTCTTTGAGTTTTTAAGGCAGCTGCAATACTTGTACCTGAGCCCATAAAAAAGTCTAATACAATTTCTTCTTTTTTGGTTAAAGATATTATTAAATCATAAATTAATCTTTCTGGCTTTTTTCCACTAGACAATTTTACATTTCCTTCTTTATTGACATTACCCATATCTAAATAATAACCGCTCCACCAATCTCCTCTAATTTTTCTAAACCCATATGTGGAAAAAAAATCATTAGAATATCCATATGAAGCACCTAAAAACATTAATTGCTCTATGCTATTACTTTTCCTTTCTAAATAATACTCTCTACCATTACGTTCAACACGAACAACTTCTCCCTCTATAAAATTGTTAATGTTAAATCCAGTCACTTTATCATACCTGAATATATTATGTTGATAATCATCAACAAATTCTTTAAATTCATTAGAAACTTTATACATTTCTGATAAGCCCAAAAACTCTATATTTGGATACTGCTCCATAAATACATCTTTTACATTTTTTACTTTATAGTCATAAGTTAAAAATTTTGAATAATGCATATCATAATCTGATCTTGGGTCGTATAAAAGATTTTCAATAATATTTTTACGCCCATCTTTAGAATAAAATAATAAGTATTCTGTATTTTTAACTATACCGCCGTTTTTAGCAGCAGCTACTTTCATTCCTTGTGTTGCTGACATCTCAACACAAACTTGTGTAACAAATTTATTATTCCCAAAAATTTCATCACACAATACTTTTAAATAATGATTTTCATTATTATCTGTCTGAATGACAATCACACCATCTTCTTTCAGTAGACTAAAGGC
>NZ_AUIQ01000072.1 GCF_000423785.1 Tetragenococcus muriaticus DSM 15685
AAAGGCCACAGTGATTGACACGATCCGCTTTCAACTCTTCCATATCGCAGGAAGAGTCACGGAACATGCGCGAAAAATTCAAATTCACCTTTCTAGTACCAACGTTTATAACACGCTTTTCTGGGAAGTCCTTACGCGAATCCAGCGCTTGAATCTTTAACTTATTCTCTTCACTCTTTCCTTATAAAAAGCGTATTTTCCACCTTCTAGGAAGACCTTTACCCTTTTTTAGCGTTCTACAGTAGTTCTTTCCTGTGTTTGGTTCAAAAACGATAGCAAAAATAGAAAATAACACGAACAACAACCCTGTTGACCGGCCCGTTTAGTTATCCACAAATTTTTAGAAATCATTCAGGTTCCCCAAAGGAGTTTCAAATTGAGTTTTTTCAGTTACAAAAAAGCCTTCATATTTTTCGGCTAATGGTTTTAATTTTTTTAATTGTTCCCAATGTCCCCCTGATGAGGAAACAAAACATATCTTAGGGCTTCTTCTTTTTCTCATTTTTATAATTAACTCCATAAATTTAATTTTAATATGCATCATTAGGCTTCAATATAACTCTAATAGTCTTAACCATTATTCTTAAATCATTCCATATACTCAAATCCTTTATATACAACACATCTAAGCTAACCATTTCATGAAATCCTACTGCATTTCGTCCACTAATTTGCCATAAACCTGTACACCCTGGCTTAACTAATAGGCGCTGTTTATCATATTCACCGTATTCTTTAACCTCTCTTACTAAAGGAGGACGTGGTCCTACTAAACTCATTTCACCTTTAAGTACATTCCATAATTGAGGTAATTCGTCAATACTAGTTTTACGTATAAATTTACCAACCTTTGTTATTCTAGGATCATCTTTTATTTTAAACATCGCCCCTTCAACTTCGTTATGTTGAAGTAATTCTGCTAGTTTAGCATCAGCATCTACACACATAGAGCGAAATTTATACATCCGAAATTCTCTTCTATTTCTCCCAACTCTTATTTGCGAATATAAAACAGACCCTTCTGGTTCCTCTTTTTTTATCAAAAAAGCAACTATTAAAAACAGCGGACTTAATAAAATGAGCCCTACAATACTTCCAACAATATCAACACTCCGGGCTATAAAATGATAAACATATTTATGATTAATTTCGGTTTTATTAAGCCATATATATTGCCCATCACTACTTACTTTTCGAGTGTGATCAACCTTTTCCACTTTATTCACCTCTTAAAACAAACCAAACCTTTTCTTTTTCACTTCTTTATACTTTGGAAAAGATACCTGGTCTCCATTCACCAAATCTTTTGCCACTTGTTTCATTAATTGTGCTTTATTACTATCTAACAACTCATAAGCTTCCTTTAAACGAAAGGCACGCTTATTCACTCCATGAGCATCAGAAGCCATCATTTGCACAAGATTATGTTCGACCATTTCTTTTGCTGTCTTTTGAATAGACTTGCCAAAACTACCTACCAAACTTGGAGCGGTTAGCTGCGCTAAACAGCCCATTTCCAAGTAAGGAAGTAGACGATTCGGATCTTCTCTAAACTTGGCATTGCGCTCTGGGTGTACAATCACTGGAACTTTCCCATGCGTTCTTAGCGAAAAGCAAAGTTCTTCAGTATAAGCAGGAATATCCATCGTGGGCAATTCCAGTAATACATATGTATCTGCTAGATCAGTAAAAAGAATCCGATCTTGTTTTACCTCTTCTAATAAGTTACCTGTCAGATGAACTTCTTGGCCTTCCAATAGAGTTAATTCAATTTGCTTCTTATCTAACTCTGCTTGCAAGGAAGCGACGGCTGCAATCACCGTCGCTTTGGAATTTTGGTAACGACCATTATTATGATGGGGTGTACATAAAATATGTGTGATTCCTTGGCGAACCGCCTCTTTAGCCATAGCAAGGCTCGTTTCGATGCTATCAGCGCCATCATCTATATTCGGTAAAATATGGCAATGTAGATCGATCATTGTTTTCGCTCCTTTTAATCAGAGTAATAATAGTAGGCTTTATCTTTGTCTTGTTTTGCGCCATTATAAATGACGCCTAAAATACGGGCCTGAACTAAATCTAAGGATTCTTTTGCCTGACTCAAAGCATCTTTTCTTGTCCAATTTTCTCGAGCGACAAGTAAGGTGCCATCTGCTTTAGAAGACATAACTTGCGCATCGGTTACCGTCACAACAGGTGGCATATCGAAGATTACCATATCAAATAAATGACGAGCTTCTTCCATAATTTGATTCATCTTTTCTGAACCTAATAGTTCTGAAGGATTTGGGGGTTTCGGTCCACTTGTTAATATGGATAAATTTTCTATCGTTGTTTTCTGTGCAGTTTCTTCTAGACTTACACCTGTACTTAGGACCGTACTTAAGCCTGCTTCATTATTTAATTGGAATGTTTTATGAATGGTAGGCTTACGCATATCCGCATCTACCAGTAAAACCTTTTGTCCCGTTTGAGCAAAAACTACAGCTAAGTTTGCGGAAGTTAACGACTTCCCTTCACTTGGTCCTGAGGAAGTCACCACTAAAGTTTGTACTTGCTGATCAGCTGAAGAAGCGAATTGTAAGTTCGTACGTATCGTACGATATTGCTCAGCTACAGGCGAGGAAGGATCCACTAATGAAATCAAGCTGACTGGTTGTGTTTTTGTACTTGTTCTTTCTTTTTTCATTTTCCTATGCTCCCCTCCTATACCCGTGTGCGGCTGCGACGTCCGCCACTTGTTGAGTTATTGTTGCTA
This sequence comes from Tetragenococcus muriaticus DSM 15685, assembly GCF_000423785.1. Lineage (GTDB taxonomy): Bacteria > Bacillota > Bacilli > Lactobacillales > Enterococcaceae > Tetragenococcus > Tetragenococcus muriaticus. The sequence goes on from NZ_AUIQ01000072.1 coordinate 2,762, forward strand.
TTGTCGTCATCTTGATCATTGCCTTGTGTTCCATTACGTAGTTTTTGTGTCGTCGCATCAATTTCTTTTTGACTCAATTTCGGAACATTGCCCAAAACTGTTAACCCTAAGTCATCCGTGATATAATGCGTATCCTTAATGGTACGGTCAAAAACTTCCCTTAAGAAGGCTATCGCAATCCCTACTAACAGACCCAAGATAAGACCGATCGCTAAATTCAAAGGACTATTCGGCGAAACAGGTCGAGGACTAGCCGTCGCTCTTGAAACGATGGTCGTTCGATCCACATTCGTTAAGACGTCTTGGACTGTTTCTTGAAAAACTTCCGCTGCCGTATTGGCAATGTGTTCGGCATCCGCTGAACTTTCGCCGGTTGCTACAATAGAAAACATCTGTGACTCTTCTGATTGCTCGACTTCCATGCTCTCTTTAATTTCTTGAATCGTCATATCTAAGTCATACTCCGAAGTTAGCCGATCTTGCACATTGGCTGCTAGGGCATCGCCTTCTTCAATGATATCCCTATAAGTATTTAGCATTTGTAAATTGTAATTGACCGCGTTCAAGCTTTCATCAGAACTCTCATCTTGAGGGGAGGCCACAATCAATTGGGCTCGCGACTCGTACTGAGGGGTCATAATGAAAAAAGTGATTACTGCGGCCAGGGCTAATCCAGCAAATAAACTGGTTAGAATGGTCGTCCAATGTTTTCTTAATACGTCGAAAATTTCTTTTAAACTAATCGTCTCTTCCATTTGTTCTCCACTTTCTATTTTTTGGTTATTGCAATTGCTCTTGTAAAGTTTCTTGTACTTCTGCCAAGTTGTCTTCGTCTATTTGTTGGTAAGAAACCCCACCTTGCATGAAGCCTTCCCCTTCTAGTTGTAGTTGATCTACATTTGAAAAAGCTTCTCGATAGTCAAGAGCAATCTCACGCATATTGGCAAAGCTTAGGTCTGTTCTCATATTGTCTTCTACAGCGTCTAGAATCCCTCGGTATTGAGTCACTCCTGAAAGAGATGTCGCTTGGTCAATAACTCCTTCGACCACAGCTCGTTGTCTCGCTTGACGACCGTAATCTCCTTCAGGATCTTCATGACGCATACGTAAGTAACCTAATGCTTCTTCACCATTCAAATGTATTCTTCCAAAATTATAGGTGTGACCATCTTGTTCAAATTCCAAGTCATTATCAACGTCGACACCGCCAACAGCGTCCACCAACTCCTGGATCCCTTGCATATTAATCGATACGTAATGGTCTAAAGGAATATCTAAAAATTCGCTCACCGTATCCATGGCCATGGAAGCTCCCCCAAAGGCATAGGCGTGATTTATCTTGTCTTGTGTCCCTTCATCTGCGATATCCACATAAGTATCCCGTGGTATACTTACTAAAGTCGACGTATTTTCTTGCGGATTGACCGTAGCTACCATCATGGTATCTGAACGTCCTTGCTCATTTCGCCCTAAGTCACCTGTATCAATACCTAGCAACAAAACACTAAAAGGCTCTTCTTCATCAAAATTGACCTCACGAGAGTCTGGACGATCTACGCTTTCATAGGTATTCCCCACAGAACCAGAGACATCTAAATACACCTTCACAGCTACTCCAACAATTGCTAAAACTAAAATAAGTAATATAATTAAGACAATGCGTAAGATTTTCTTCCCACGCGAAGTTTTCCTGTGGCTTCTTTTTGCCATATCCTTTTCCTCCGTTTAATGAAGCAATGGTTAATACGCTTCTGTATTTTCCTGTTCTACTTGTGCGCCTTGTTCTTCACCTTGTCCATCAACAATTGTTTCATCCTCGACAGTTGCAGAAGTTGTTGGAGCCTCTGCCGCCGCTGCCTGTGTAGAAACGCCAAAACGATCGCCTAGTTCATCCGCTGTTTCTTCAAATCTTTCTTGTTGTTCTGGGTTACGAACCTCTTCGATTTGAGCAGCTAAAGCAGCATATTGCTCGTAGGTGATCTCTTCGTCTTCATACTGTGTTAACTTTTCTTGAATATCTTCCGTACTTTGGAATTGTTCATTCGCTTCTTGCGTATAAGATTGTGCGAGTTCTAACCATTGATCGCCTTCAAAAAATCCTAGGTTATCATTCACATCAGCCATGTCTTCTTCCTGCAAGTCTTCATCAGTTATAACGTCATCCTTATATTCTTGCCAGTCAGGCGTTTCTTCAGTGAAAAGACCGTCAATTTGATCTTGCATATGTAACTTATCCTCTGCGTCTGTTAAACGATCAGACACTGACTCTTTTTGCTGAGCTAGCTCTTGAATGCCTTGAGGTAGTGCGTTTTCTTCGATTTGAAAATCTTCGGCGCTTACATCGATACGATGGACTTCATTTTTCAAGTCAGTTACATCAGATAGAGTTGTTTCTTCTTTTAAAAGATCTTGTTCATCTTCCAAGTAAAGTTCTTCTACCTGTTGTGCTAAATCATTAAGCTCATTTTCTTCTCTTGGCTGTGCTGCATTCGCATAAGCCACTCGTTGCTGGTATTGCCTTTGATTAGACACATAAAAACCTGCCACACAGATTCCCAAGGCGAGAATACCTGTTACATATACACTGGCACGCTTTAAAAATGGCTTTTCCATTAACCAATGAACACCCCTTTTTCACAGAAAATACAATTTTTTATTACAAACATTTCCTAGTATACCTAATATAAACAAAAATGAAAAGAGTTGTATAAAAGGAACTTCTTTTTTATTAGTTTTGTGAATTATAAAAAAACGAATGTCTTACTAAAAATTAGCGCTATTAAGCATCCTATTTATTTATAAATAACATGAAGTTTTATAATGCTTGTTAAATTTTTTATTGAAAAAAGCAACCATTATAAGTTGCTTTTCCTAACCATTCAGTTATTCTCCAACACCTCTATCGGATCAAGCAACTGCTCTTGTACTAAGCTTTGCGAACGATTAACCTCAAAATGTAGATGGGGGCCTGTACTATTGCCGGTACTACCTACTAGTGCGATTTGCTCGCCTTGCTGTACTTCTTGACCTACTTGCACTAGATTTTTCTTACAATGAGCGTATAAAGTAGTCAGTCCATCTGGATGAAGGATCGTGACATAATTTCCCCAAGAGGGGTGATAAGTCGCACGTGTCACTCGACCTTCTCCAGCGGCTTGGATTTTTGTTCCTTCATCCATCGCTAGATCGATGCCGCGATGAAAAGATTGCCCGCGTTTGCCGTAAGTGGAAGTAACGATTGGATCATCTAAGGGAAGGATATAGTCTGTTGTTTCTTTTGTATTTTTTGTTGCTTTATCGTAGTCTGTTAGTTCGTAGTTTATAATAAGTTTATCTAGTTTTTCATGGTAATGAGGATCCGTCGCATAACGCCCGGTCAAAAAGTGTGTAGCAGCTGTATAATCTGATGCTACACTTTTCCAAGTTCCTTGATAAAAACTCGGATCATGGGACAATCCATTTTTAATCAACTTCGCATAAGCGTTTAACGAAGCTTCGTAATTGTCATACTGGCAAAATGTCGCTTTTGTGGTATACATTCGTCCTTGGCTATCGCTTTCTTGTGTTGGTAGCAAAACACCTTTGCCTTCATACTGCCCTTTGACGCCAAAGATATTAAAGTAAGGCGCTTGGCTCAATTCACTTTGTCCACTACCAGATTCCAAAATCGCTTGAGCGATCATCACAGAAGCATAGAGATCTTCTTTTTGTCCAATATCTCGAGCCGTTTCCCCGATTTTTTCAATAAAATTTTCGGTGACATCTTCGCTTTTTTTGTGCGTCGTTTTCCTTTCAATTGTACTTAGGGGCGTAACTTCCAGCGTATCTGCTACTGCGCTACTTTCTATACTAAATCCTAAGAAGATCCCCACACATAACCCTACACACCATTTCTTTTTTTGTTTCAAATCCAAATCCTCCTTCGATATTTTTGCCTGTACATAATAAAGTACGCAAAAAAAGCGTTCTTTTATTTTTTCTAGCAAAATTTCTTCGAAAAAATATTTTTCAATGGATATTGTTTGTGTGTTATCAGCTTCTCCCCTATAATTATCGATGATTCTATTTCCAATCTAAGGAGGACAATTATGGAACAGAAGCCGACGAATCGGTTTATTCAATTTTTGGGAGGAAAAACTTCCTATTATGTTTTAGGTCTAATTATTTTAAGCGCTATTGCGATTTTTCTGGTGGATAAAGTGTCTTTTGTCTTTACCCCACTGTTCACCGTCTTATTCTCCATTTTACCGCCGTTTATTTTTGCGGTAGTCATTTTTTATATTTTTAACCCTTTTGTGGGATGGGTTGAAAAAAAGATGTCACGAACGTGGGCGGTCACTTTGATTTATGTCGTAGCTATTTTAATCATCGGAGTGGCTGGCTTTTTTGCTATTCGTTCGCTAGTCAACGAAGGCCAAGAGCTGGTACAACAATTTCCTACCATTTTAGACAATGTGCAAGATGATTTTCGCTCTATTGTTGCTCAATTGCCTTTACAAAACCAGCTTGATTCTTTAATTTCATCTGCGAATGATTTAATGAAAACAACACTTTCTTCATTAGGAGATAACTGGCAAAAAGGCGTCTCTGGCTTGGGCAGTGTCTTTTCCGCTGTATCGACAACAGCCATTACTTTGTTTGTAGGGCCCGTGGTTGCCTTTTTCTTACTAAAAGATCAACAAAGATTTTCTGAAAAAGTCATCAGTCTTGTCCCCCCTAAGTTTCGCAGTGACTTTAAAATGTTGGCTAGTAAAGCTGATCAACAATTAAGTGCCTTTTTAAAAGGACAACTTCTTTCCAGTGCGATATTAGGGATTATGTACTGGCCTACTTTCTTACTCATTGGACTCAATTATGCGACAATCATGGCCTTTTTAGTCGGACTTTTTAGTCTTGTCCCTTATTTAGGTTCCGTGGTTACATTTATTCCTGGGCTCATTATTGCCTTGCAACAATCTTTCTTTGAGGCTGTTATGTTTGTCATTGCTTGGTTTGTTATTCAGGCTGTGCATGGGAACTTGGTTATGCCTCGTGTCATGGGCGATAAGTTACAGTTACACTTTTTAACTATCTTACTTGTTGTATTGATCATGGGGGATTTGTTAGGGTTTATTGGTGTGCTATTTGGTATTCCGATTTACGCTTTGCTCAAGATTCTCGTACAATACTTGTTCAGTCGCTTTAAGAAAAGGTATAATCACTTTTTCGGAGATGATGGAAACTATCAGAATCCGGAGATGTAAATTCGTAAAAAAACCGCTCCCATCTTAGGTTGGAAGTGGTTTTTTTATTAGATATAAAAAACACCTCTACTAGAAAGAGGCGTTTTTCTTAACTTCAAAAGTCTTTTTAATTTCCCCAGTCATTGGGTGACCAGAGTGTACTGTCCAACTGTCCTTGGATCTGCTCGGTACGTTTTTGTTGTTCTAAAAGTAGGTCTTTGATTCCCAGCAGTAAAGCTTTTTGTTTGTAATCGCGACTGTCAGCTTCTAATTGGTCGAGTTGAGCGACGGCCCACTGAATATTTTCTTGCTCTTCCACTATAGCGACCCTCCTGCTTGTTCCAAGTACATTTGAATTTCGTCTAATTCCATACGATTATCTTCAATGATTTCTTTTACTTGGTCTAAGATAAACGAACTTCCTGCAGGTAACATTTCCTCATCTATCGTTTCCATTTGATCTAACACCCATGCTTCTTTTGCTCGTAACGTATCAAATTTTTCAATCATCAAATACTGTTGGTAAGCAATTAAAATACGTTTTTTTTCATTTTCTGTCATGTAGTGGAATTGAAAAATGAGAAACGGTTTTAAAAATTGCATCTGTGTTTTTTGCGCCATCGCTTGATAAGGCGTAGTTAAAGCGCTAAGGGAAAAACCTTCATTGCCACCGACTTGGTATTCTTTTTCTGGCATGCCGATGACCAAAACGAGTCCTAGTTCTTTGCCTTTTAACTTATTGCCGCCATAACCGTAGGCAAAGTTTTCGGTCAAAACTTCATCTAGCCAGTGCTTTAACATCGGCGGTGACGAGTACCAATATAGTGGGAATTGGAAAATAATACGATCGTGTTTTTGCAAAAGAGCCTGTTCTTGTTCAATATCAATTTCACCATCAGGATAAGTCGCTTCTAAGTGATGATAAGTGATCTCAGATGAATCCGGCAACGCTTCTTTTAGATACTGCTGACTTCCAGATTCATCGATGTCCGGATGGGATACGATAATAAGCGTCTTCATAATGTTCAAACGCCTCCTTGTCGTAAACATTATAACAGTTCTCTTAAAACTCGTCATGTTCACTGATTTATCGTTAGGTTATTTCTTGAAAGCTGATCGAATAGCGCCTGCAAGTGTTCCTCTTCGTCTTGCGTTTTGTTGTTTACTTAATTTCTTTTGTTTAGGTGCTGCTTTTTGCCCTGTGCGAAGCTTTTTTGAAGCTTGCGCCCAGTGGTTCGTTGCACGTCTTCTTCCTATCATACTCTGTCACCTCTTTTCTTGTAAGCTAACAAGCGCAAACCAATCTGTCAATTTTCTTGCTGAAATATAAACTAAGCAACTGATTTTTTGAATAATAAAATTCGTTATCCAATTTTTTTGTTATTGATTAAAAGATCTTGTTTCCTTTAGTCATTTTTTCATTATTGATTAACGAATTCTCGTTCCTTTATTCAATATCATCGATTTTCCAAATTATCTTCCTAATTTTGTTCCCTTTAGCTTATTATTGATCAAC
>NZ_AUIQ01000073.1 GCF_000423785.1 Tetragenococcus muriaticus DSM 15685
AGAGTCACGGAACATGCGCGAAAAATTCAAGTTCACCTTTCTAGTACCAACGTTTATAACACGCTTTTCTGGGAAGTCCTTACGCGAATTCAGCGATTGAATCTTTAACTTATTCACTTCACTCTTTCCTTATAAAAAGCTTATTTTCCACCTTCTAGGAAGAACTTTATCCTTTTTTAGCGTTCTACAGTAGTTCTTTCCTGTACTTGGCTCAAAATCGACAGTAAAAATAGAAAATAACACGAACAACAACCCTGTTGACCGGCCCGATTAGTTATCCACAAATTTTTAGAAATCATTCAGGAGAATTTAACCTCACTACTTTTTCGTACTTATGTGCTTATTTGCCGATAACCACACTAGTTTGTCAATCTTATGTGCTTATAAAATACAAATCACAAATAAATCATATTGGTTGCAATATTTTTCAAAAAAGTCGCCTCATGCTCTACAACTAGCATAGACGGTTGCACACTTTGAATAACAGCTTCTAACTGCTCATGATTAAACACATCTAAATAATTTAATGGTTCATCCCAAATAAACAACTCTGCTGGAGTCGCTAATGACTTAGCCAACTCAACTCGTTTGCGTTGTCCTAAACTCATCTTTTCAATCCGATTGGCAAATACTTTTCGTTCCACTCCTAATTTATGCAAATTATTCAATAGTTCTTCATAAGATAAATGATGCGCCTGAGCAAATTCTTGCAGCGTTCCAGTATTATCTTCATAATTTTGCCGTACATAACTTATACTTAAATCATGCGCAAATGTTGCCTTCCCGCTAGCAACTCCTGTAAATTCATCTAACAAAAACTGAATAATGGAAGATTTCCCCGAACCATTCGCTCCTTGAATCGCTAAACGCTGTCCTTGTTCAATTTCAAAAGAAATAGGGGAAAACAACGGTTGTTCTTTATAGCTAAGTTGCAATTTTTCAACTTTAAGTAATTGCTTATGATAAGAGGGTTGATAGTTTATTGTTAAAGAGTCAACATCTTCAATATCATGTAATAAACCTTTCTTTTCTTCAGCTTTTTCTTCCATACGACTCACAATAGCTTTAGATCGCTTCATCGTGCGAGCTGCTCGTGCGCCAATAGCTCCTGTATCATAAATGGCGCCGCTACCTTTTTCAGTAGGTTTTCCTTGTTTATCTTTTTCTCTACCACGTGACCACTCAGCTTTCTCCGCAGCTGATTGCTGCAATCGTCCGATTTCTTTTTTCAGCTTTTGATTTTGTTCTTGTTCATAACGATCACGTTTTTCTTTTTGCTCTTCATAAGTAGTAAAGTTTCCTTGATATAATACAAGCTGACTTTTTTCAATTGACAGCACATGATCTACAACTTCATCTACAAAACCGCGATCATGGCTAACCACAATAAAGCCACTTTTTTTGGCTTTTAAATAATCGGCTACTTGTTGACGAGCAGTCATATCTAAATGGTTGGTCGGCTCATCAATTAAAGGAAAATATTGATCGTCAACAAATAATAAAGCTAGCAGTACTTTTGTCTGTTCCCCGCCAGATAAGCTATCAAAAGGACGCCACAAAATTTCAGGATCTGTCTGTAATAAGTTAAGCTCTCGCTCCATTTCCCATAAAGCAAACATTGATAGCTCTTGTAAACACTCATAGGTTAATTGGGCTTTATCAGTTATTTTTTGCGGAAAATACGTGAATTCCACTTGGTGTTTAATCGTTCCACTATAAGCATATTCTCCCAACATTAACTGCAGTAAGGTTGTCTTTCCTCGACCATTTCTACCAATCAACCCTAGTTTCCACTGAGTATCAATAACCAAGTTCGCTTGGTCAAATAGTAAACTTGCCATAGTGTCAAAATCAAACGTTAAATTCTTAATCTCAATTTTACTCATCATCTTCACCTCGGCTTGCTTTAAAAGCAAGAAAAAATGCCAATCCTATTTCCAAGGACAGCATTTCAAAAAAGGCATACAAAAAGACCTTCAAAGAAAATTAGCCGACCTTGAAAATCTGCACACACTAATCCCTTTATAAAAGATTTAGTGTATTTGCAGCTTCCAACTAATCGACTTAATTTTTCAATAGAAGATCCCTCTCTTTATATATATTAAATTTAACTTAACACATATCACTTACCGTAGCAAACAATAATGACCGAATCATTAGGTCAATAGGTTTGTTATTTTTTGCAATGTTAAAGCAATACGGTCTGAAGCTTCGTCTTGTTTTTTCTCAGCAGCGTCAAAAGCTTCCACATCGATTCCATTAATAATGCTTTCAATCATATCTTGGCAACCATCTACATACGATTGATAGGACTGCTCAAATTTTTTATGAGTACCAATCACACGTGCAGGTACACGTAATTCGGAAAGCGAACTAAGCAAATCACGATATTTTGCCGTTCCTTCTTTGAAAATTTCTACAATTTCTAATTGTTTTTCTTCCGTCAAGTCAGAAATTTGATCTGCATCAATTAATTCACGAATTTCTTCAAAATACGGCCCCATTGTCGATCCGATTTCTTCTGTATCTTTAACAACTTGATTAATCTTTTGCACGTAAACATTAGGATTTGGTTTCACAAATAAACGCTCCTTTTTTATGTTAATTTTACCTTGTTTTTTCTAGTTAGGAAAGACCAAATCTCTGCATTTTACAAAAAGCATGTTTTATTGTGATGATCCGATGTAACTTTCATTCATTAAGATATTCATGAATATTTTAATGAATGAAAATTTTAATTGACTTTTTCCCTAACAGAACATAAACTTAACTACATAAGGGGAGTAGCTCTGGCAATAATGTCGTCATTACGAGATTTCATATCTCCGGCATTATTGGCAATGCGAAATGTCGTTGTTAGCAAGACCTTTACCAATCATTTCTGAAGTTTGATATTCAGAAAACATTTGGTAAAGGTCTTTTTTATGCGCTTTGGCAAAACAAACAGGAAAAAATAAGGAGTGATGGCAATGAACTACTATCAGCAGGAAAAAGAAGCCGTTTTAGAACAATTAAATGTTGATGCAAATGGCTTATCAACACAGGAAGTTAAACGTCGCCAAGAATCTGAGGGATTAAATGAAATTGAACAAGAAAAAAAGAAATCGATAGCGTCCTTATTCTTTGATTCCTTTAAAGATGCAATGGTGATTATTCTTTTAATTGCTGCAATTGTTCAGGTTTTATTAGGAGACTATATTGAAACCATCGTAATCATGATTGTTTTAATTATGAACGCTGTTATCAGCGTCGTTCAAACAAAAAAAGCAGAAAGCTCATTAGATGCATTAAGACAAATGTCAGCACCTGTTGCCACAGTCATTCGAGAAAATGAAAAAAAGACGGTTCCTGCACGCGAGCTTGTACCGGGCGATATCGTCTTCCTCGAAGCAGGTGATTATATTCCAGCAGATGGACGAATTCTAGAAAATGGTTCGCTTCAAGTAAATGAAGGAATGCTGACCGGCGAATCCGAAGTTGTTGATAAAACAGAAGCTGTCATTGAACAAGAAGCAGCTCTTGGTGATCGTACAAATCTTGTCTTTAGCAGCTCTCTTGTGACAAACGGCCGTGCGACTTTTGTTGTTACAGCCACAGGCACAAAATCAGAAATCGGAAAAATTGCTGATATGCTTAACACAGCTGAGCAGAAGCAAACCCCTCTTCAACGTAAACTTGACGCCTTTAGCAAAAAGCTAGGTATTTGGATTTTATTACTATCCGTGGGTATTTTTATCGTCCAAGCAGCAAGAATTTGGTTTGGTGATCAACCAACTGAGTTGACAGAAGAATTGGTACAAGCCTTAATGTTTGCTGTTGCAATTGCTGTTGCTGCCGTTCCAGAAGCACTACAATCCATTGTAACGATTGTTCTTTCTGTTGGAACCAACAAAATGGCAAGACAGCATGCAATTATTCGAAAACTTCCGGCTGTAGAAACCTTAGGATCAACGAGCATCATTTGTACCGATAAAACAGGAACATTAACCAAAAACAAAATGACTGTTGTTGATTATTTTATTCCCAGTCAAGAAGAGCAAGATAATAACAATGAATCAGCCGAGTGGTCCTTTTCAAAAGAGCGTTTACTAGATATTTCAGTCTTATGCAATGATAGTTATATAAACACAGATGAAAATGAAATTGGTGACCCCACTGAAATTGCTTTAATCAACTTTTCGCAAAAACAAGGAGCAGAAAGTAAAAAAATTCAAGAAGCCAACCAACGAATTGACGAACTACCTTTTGATTCGGATCGAAAATTGATGTCCACTTTAAATGAAGTAAATGGTGAGCGATTGCTATTAACCAAAGGCGGACCAGATGTAATGTTTGATCGTGCGAAATATATTTTAGTAAACGGAAAAGAACAGCCTTTAAACCAGTCTTGGTATGACCAACTAATCAGCCAAAACGAATCTTTTTCAAGTCAAGCATTACGTGTTCTTGCCTTTGGTTATAAAAAATTGCCCTCCTCAAGAGAAAAGTTAAGCTTTGATGACGAAGACGATCTTGTTTTAGTTGGTTTAATGGCAATGATCGATCCTCCACGTGAAGCTGTCTATGGCGCTATTAAAAAAACCAAGGCAGCTGGTATGAAGACAATTATGATTACCGGAGATCATAAAACCACCGCCGAAGCTATTGGACAAGACATTGGTTTAATGGGAGAAGGCGACTTCGCTGTTACAGGGCAAGAACTTGATGAAATGAGTGAAGAAGAACTTCATAACAATTTGGAACATATTTCCGTTTATGCCCGTGTTTCTCCAGAAAATAAGATTCGTATTGTAGAAGCATGGCAAGCTAAAAACCAAATTTCAGCTATGACTGGTGATGGCGTCAATGACGCGCCTGCACTTAAACAAGCAGATATTGGTATTGCGATGGGCAGTGGCACAGACGTTAGTAAAGACGCTTCTGCGATGATCTTAACAGACGATAATTTTGTTTCGATTGTAAGAGCCGTAGAAGTTGGAAGAACTGTTTTTGACAATATAAAAAAAGCTATCGCTTATTTATTTAGTGGGAACCTTGGAGCAATTATCGCAATTTTATTTGCCGTTATATTAGACTTACCAAATCCGTTTACTGCTTTACAATTACTTTTTGTTAATTTAGTCAATGATTCGTTACCAGCTATTGCGCTTGGAATGGAGAATTCAGAACCAGGTATCATGGAGCGAAAACCACGTTCGGTCAATGAAGGTATTTTTGCTGGCGAAACGTTACGTTCAGTCATTACTCGCGGCTCAATTATCGGAATTGCTGTTATTATCTCCCATCAAATTGGCTTACAGTATAGCGTTGAAATGGGTGTTGCCATGGCATTTACTACTTTAATTTTATCTAGAACCTTACAAACTTTCACAGCACGTTCAAATCAACAAACCATTTTGGGTGTTGGTTTTACCACAAATAAATATGTATTAGCAGCTGTTGCTTTTTGTTTAACTCTTTACGGCATAACAGCATTACCTGGAGTACGGGCAATCTTTTCTATTCCAAGTTCGTTTGGAATAGGTGTATGGGCAATAGCAACTGGTCTTTCATTAGCCGCTATCTTAATGATGGAAATCGTTAAAGTAGTTTATCATAAATACTTCAGAAGCTAACTTTTAATAGTCTACTCAAGTAATACCCAGCCCGATCTTTAAATAAAAAAAGAGGCTGGGACAAAAGTCTCCTTAATAATAAAATATCCGAACTATAAGAGAGATTGCTCCTGCGGTCCAGCAGGTCCTCGTCGTAAATTTACGACAATTAGAGAATCTTATCAAATATAGTTCGGGTATTTTTGTCTTGTCTTTATTTATGTCCCAGCTTCTTTTTTTAATCACAGACTCTTTACTAAGTCTTTTTAATAGAGTACAAATGACTCTCATTATTGTTCATTCTTTATCAGAATTAAACTAAGAAATTACTGCACCATTAGGCATCCCCTTAGGTGCTTCAACAATTTGTAGCTTGCCTGTTTCTGGATTTTCAGCTGAAAGGATCATCCCTTGACTAATTTGTCCACGCATTCTTCGCGGTTTTAAATTAGCAACAATGACCACTTTGGTTCCAATTAATGTATTGGGATCAGGGTAAAATTCAGCAATTCCTGATAGGATTTGCCGATCCTGACTATCTCCAGAAGCTAAGCGAAATTGCAACAATTTATCAGCGTTTTCCACTTTTCTACAATCAATGACTTCAGCCACTTTTAGCTCAACTTTATCAAAGTCTTCATATTTAATTTCTTTATTCTTTTCCGACACTAATTCTGTTTGCTCAGGATCCCATTTAACAGAAGTATCCTCACTTTTTGCACCTTCTGCCATTTTGTTTTGGATATAAGCTACTTCAGTTTCTGCGTCTAAACGTGGAAAAATAGGGTCTCCCTTAGCAACAACTTTTGTGTTATGAGGAAATTCGCCAAAACGTAACTCCTGTAACCCTTTAGGCTCTTCATCTAAACCTAACTGTTTGAAAACCTTTGTCGAAGTTTCAATCATAACAGGTTGTAAAAGAATAGCTGTAATTCGCAAGCTTTCAGCTAAATGCACCATTACGCTATTTAACTCAGCCGTTTTATCTTCTTCTTTGGCCAACTTCCAAGGCTCTGTTTCATCAATATACTTATTCGCTCGCGCAATAAGCGTCCAAATTTCCGAAAGAGCTGTGCTAAATTCCATTTTATCCATGGCTTCGCGATAACGTCCCACAACATTAGCAGCTGTGGTTGATAGTTCACTATCGTAAGGTGTTACTTTCGAAGCATAGTCTGGCACAATCCCATCACAGTATTTATTAATCATCGCAATAGTTCGATTTAATAAATTACCTAAGTCATTCGCTAGATCATAATTGACTCGAGAAATAAAGTCTTCTGGAGTAAATACACCATCGCTACCAAACGGTACGGAACGCAAAAGATAATAGCGTAAGGGATCTAAACCGTAACGTTCAACTAACATTTCTGGATAAACAACATTACCTTTAGACTTGGACATTTTTCCATCTTTCATTAGCAACCAGCCGTGACCAAAGACTTCTTTTGGCAAAGGAAGACCCAAAGCCATTAACATAATCGGCCAATAAATCGTATGGAAGCGTACAATCTCTTTTCCTACCATATGAACATCAGCTGGCCAAAATTTTTCAAAATTCGTTTGATCATCAGAGGCGTATCCTAAAGCAGTTATATAATTAGTCAGAGCATCGATCCATACGTAGACCACATGTTTAGGATCAGAATTTACTGGAATTCCCCAATTAAATGTTGTCCTAGAAACAGCTAAATCTTCTAAACCAGGCTCGATAAAATTACGTAACATTTCATTTTTTCGTGACTCTGGTTGGATAAATTCAGGATGTTCTTCATAATATTCAACAAGTCGATCAGCGTATTTACTCATACGGAAAAAGTAAGATTCTTCGTGAATCAACTCAACTTCATGACCACTAGGAGCTTTGCCACCAATGACGTTGCCTTCTTCATCTCGATAAACTTCTTCTAATTGAGTTTCGGTAAAAAATTCTTCGTCAGAGACAGAATACCAACCTTCGTATTCTCCTAGATAAATATCTCCTTGATCTAGTAATTGCTGAAAAATCTTTTGGACAGCTTTTTGATGATAGTCATCTGTCGTACGAATAAACTTATCATAACTAATACCTAAAGTCTTCCATAGTTTTTTTATATCTACTGCCATTTTATCAACATAATCTTGAGGGGCTACCCCGAGTTTTTCAGCTGTTTTTTCTATTTTTTCTCCATGTTCATCTACACCAGTCAAATAAAACACATCAAAGCCCATTAATCGTTTATAACGGGCCATCGCATCACAAGCAATAGTTGTATAGGAATTTCCAATATGTAATTGACCACTAGGATAATAAATCGGCGTAGTAATATAAAATGTTCCCTTTTCCCCCATGTATCCATGTTCCTCCTTTAAAGAACGAGTTCATACTTTCATAGTATAACATAATTTTACTTGACCTGTTCTACCTTTTTCAATGATGATTCGTTATTTTCTTAACTACAAAAGTATTTTTTTGCGTTGTAAGAAACTTTTGCTATAATAACATTAGTTAAATTTTTAAGGAGTATTTATGACAAAAAAACAAAAACAACACGTCTTTATCTTTTTTATACTTACCATTTTGCATACATTATTTTGTAATTTTTACACACAAATTTATGCTTTCATGAACGTTCAAGAATGGTTATCCTTCTTTTTACCTATCGTTTTAATTTTGCGCATATTCCTTTTACTTGCGCTATTTTGGATAGGGTTACGACAAGTCCAAAGGGACCGAAAGCTTGCTCTTTTCTATACACTTTTATTTTTCTTTAATTTAGTCCTGTTTTTTATCTTTTAATAAAACCATATGTGATAAAAAATATGCTAAAATATTACCAAATATATGATGATATATTTGGTTAAAGCATAGTGGTAAAGAGTCAAGATAAAAAATGAATTTATTGTTACTCTACCACTAAAAAATAGGCGCACTGAACTAGGCCTATGCAAATCAA
>NZ_AUIQ01000074.1 GCF_000423785.1 Tetragenococcus muriaticus DSM 15685
TTAGATAATGAAATGTTGTTCTTTTATTCAATTAAGGAAAAAAGCAAAACAGTAGACAAATAGTTCCAAACAAGAGAAAATGGGTCTAAAGAGGGTGAGAAGATGTCTAAAGATACAAAACAAGATTTAAAAGAACAACTTTCTTCTACTGCTTATGCAGTAACTCAAGAAAATGCGACGGAACGCCCGTTTTCTGGAAAATATGATAATTTTTATGAAAAGGGGATTTATGTTGATATAGTAAGTGGTGAACCTCTATTTGCTTCTTCAAATAAATATGACGCTGGTTGTGGTTGGCCGTCATTTTCCCAACCAATACCTGGTTCAAGCATACAAGAAAAAGCAGACTTTACTTTGGCGCAACCTCGAACTGAAGTACGAAGTAACCAAGCAGACTCACACTTAGGGCATGTTTTTAATGATGGACCTAAAGAAGAGGGTGGATTACGCTATTGTATTAATTCGGCTGCTTTGTCTTTTGTTCCTCTTTCTGAAATGGAAGAAAAGGGTTATAGTAGTTATGTAAAATATGTTAATTAGGTGAAAAAGATTTATAAAAAAATCCGCTTTAATTAAAGCGGATTTTTTCTTTTATTAAGAGTTGTGTTATAATAAGGGAACATACGTGCAGAAAGGAAAGACTATGTACGAATATATCATTGGAAATTTAACAGAAATCTATCCAGCTTATATTGTGGTAGAAAATAATGGAGTGGGGTATCAAATTGCTTCAGGAAATCCTTATCAATATAGCAATCAGGTAAATCAACAAATAAAAATCTTTGTTCATCAAGTGATTAGAGAAGACGCTCATACTTTATATGGCTTTAATACCTTGGCAGAAAAAAATTTATTTTTACGCTTAATTAGTGTTTCTGGCATCGGACCTAAAAATGGATTAGCTATTATGGCAAATGAAGATCATGAGGGGTTGATTGCAGCCATTGAATCCTCTAATATTACTTTTTTAACAAAGTTTCCTGGTGTAGGTAAAAAAACGGCTCAACAGTTAATTTTAGACTTACAAGGAAAATTAGGAGATGTATCGGAGATAAAACAAGAGTCAGCTGATCCTTCGAAAGAAAACTTAGCTTTAGATGAAGCGATGCAAGCTTTACAAGCCTTAGGTTATACAGCGAAAGAAATAAAAAAGGTTCATAAATCATTGGAAAAAGAATCTCCTATGACTACAGATGAATATTTGCGAACAGCTTTAAAAGAAATGATGAAAAAATAAGTGTATTTGTTAATAGAACAGGAGGGAAGATATGACAGAACGAATGAGTTCACCCAATGCTAATCAAGATGAAGAATTTTATGAAAAAACTTTACGTCCTCAATTTTTAACTCAATATATTGGACAAGATAAAGTGAAAGAAGAGCTGACAATTTATATTCAGGCTGCTAAAAATCGAGAAGAAGCTCTTGATCATGTACTTTTATATGGCCCTCCTGGTCTAGGAAAAACGACAATGGCAATGGTTATTGCCAATGAGATGGAAGTAAACATACGCACAACAAGTGGACCTTCGATCGAAAAACCTGGAGACTTAATTGCGATATTAAATGAATTAGAACCTGGAGATGTTTTATTTATAGATGAAATTCATCGTTTGCCAAGAGTAGCTGAAGAAATGCTATATTCTGCAATGGAAGATTTCTATGTAGATATTATGGTAGGACAAGGGACAACAAGTCATCCAGTTCATTTTCCTTTACCTCCTTTTACTTTAATCGGTGCAACTACCAGAGCAGGCATGTTATCTGCTCCGTTAAGAGATCGTTTCGGGATTATTTCGCATATGGAATACTATGAAGAAAAAGACTTAAAAGAGATTGTTCTGCGTTCTTCGGTTGTTTTTCAAACAGAAATCGTTACAGAAGGTGCGGCTGAAATTGCACGTCGTTCAAGAGGGACTCCGCGAATTGCGAACCGTTTATTGAAACGAATTCGTGATTTTGCCCAAGTACAAGCAGACGGAATAATCGATAAAAAAATCGCGGACAAGGCTTTGACATTATTACAGGTAGATCAAGAAGGCTTGGATCATATTGATCAAAAATTAATTAAGACAATGATTGAATTATACGGTGGAGGACCTGTAGGGTTGAATACGTTGTCTGTAAACATTGGAGAAGAACAAGCAACGGTCGAAGATATGTATGAGCCCTTTTTAATCCAGAAAGGATTTTTAAAGCGTACTCCAAGAGGAAGAATTGCTACAGTTCTTTCCTATGAACATTTTCAATACCCTTACCAAACGAATTTAGAATAAGGATAAAAAATAAAGGAGAACAATATGCCAAAAGTTTTATTTGTTTGTTTAGGAAATATTTGTCGTTCCCCTATGGCTGAAGGGTTAATGAAGCAATTTAGTAGACAAAGAGGATACATATTACAAGTTGATTCAGCAGGAACTAGTAGTTGGGAAGAAGGAAACTCACCTCATCCTGGCACGCAAGCTATTTTAAAACGCGAAGGAATTGATTTTTCTACAATGCGTTCTCGCCCGATAACCAAGGAAGATTATTACTTATTCGATTGGATTATTGGTATGGACAAGCAAAATGTCGCTGATTTAATTAAACAAGCTCCTTCAGGAATGGAAGATAAAGTTTATTTGTATATGGGAGCTGTTAAAGGAAAGCAAGAACAAGAGGTATCAGATCCATGGTATTCAGGAGAATTTGAAAAAACATACCAAATGATAATGGAAGGCCTTCAGCCATGGTTAACTCGCTTTAAAGAGGAATCTTAAAAGTTAAGGAAGGATGATATTTATGGAAAAAAGGTCTAAAGTTTTAAATAAGCTTGGAAAATTTGTCCTATTATATTCTGCCACATTGCTAGATTCTTTTTTGAGCGACGATCATGATAAACGAGTAGAAGATGAAAATCTAGCTTATATTCGAACGAAACTACAAGAAGCAAAAATGCAAAATAGCTTATTGGTTTTACAATTAAAAACGGATAAGGTGGACCAATTCGAAGTCATTTTTGGCTGGATGGTTCGAAATGCTGTAGGGAAAAATCAAATTGTTATAAAAGAGAAGAAAAACACTCAACTTATTCGTATTATTTCACTAGAGAGTATAGATAAAATTAGTATTTTATCCCCTACAGGGAAAAATATAAAGCTTGCTAGATAGATACTATTATTCAGATCTTTTTTGAATCTTATATATTTCAAATGTTTTCATCATAAATTCTTCATGACCGCTACCGCTTTTTATACTTAGCCACATAGTTGCAATACACTTAAACACTTTTCACTTTTTATTCCTTTCTCGCTAACTTGTATTGATTAGCGGGATTTTTTATATCATATAAAAAATTATCCACCAGATAATGAATGGATAATTTTTTGTATGATTAATTATGGCGATGTTTAGTTGTTGTATACCAAATGAGGCTAACAATAAAGCCAGTTAAAGCGGGGAGTACCCAACCCATGCCTATAGCAAAGAATGGAAGATATTGTTCGCCTAGTTGGATAAGCATTTGTGCTCCACTTGATTGGCTTATTGCTGGGGGAGCAGCGTTTAAACCATCAATAATTGAAGCAATCAAAGTAAACAAAGTAGTTACTTGGTAGACACGTCGGTCGTTATTAAATAACCTTCCGATAATGGCTAAAAGAACTAGAGTTATTGCTAAAGGATATAAAAACATTAGTACTGGTGTTGCTAATTCAATAATTCTAGTTAAACCTACGTTAGCAAATAAACAAGCCATTGCACTAACTAGTGTTGTAAAGAATAAATATTTTTGTTTAGGGAATAAGATTACAAAAGTCTCAGAAAAAGAAGTAATTAGCCCGATACCAGTTTTTAAGCAAGCAACGATAACAATAAGTGCTAAGATAATACTGCCATATGTTCCTAAGTAATATTGTGAAATTTGGGCTAGCGCTACGCCTCCATTTTCACTGACTGCAAAATTACCTAAACTCATCGTTCCCATGTAAGATAGAAGACTATATATAACACCCATTAAAACAATACTGACCGTTCCAGCTTTTATTGTGTCTATGGCAATTGTTGGACCATCTTTGACGCCACGATTTTTAATTGCCTGTATGATTAAAATCCCAAATGCTAATGAAGCTAATGCATCTAGTGTATTATAACCTTCCAAAAAGCCCCCTGAAAAAGCACCACTTTGATAATTTGGTTGGATTGGAGCATTAGAAATATCTCCTAGTGGGCTAGCAAAAGCTAACACTAATAAAATAGCTAATAAAGCTAGAAATACTGGATTTAAAAATTTACCTACATAATCAAGAATTTTTGAAGGCTTCCTAGAAAACCACCAAGCGGTAACAAAAAATAAAATACTAAAAATCGCCAATACGAGTCCCTGTTGTCCTTCGGGAATATGGGGAGCAATCCCAATCTCATAAGAAGTTGTTGCTAAACGGGGTAAAGCAAAAAAAGGACCAATGACTAAATAAAGCAAAATTGTAAAGATATAAGCATAAGATTTGTTTACTCTTGAAGATAATTCGAATACACCACTGCTTTGTGAAATCCCCATCGTAATAACCCCTAAAAAGGGAAGACCCACACCGGTAACTAATAGCCCGAAATTTGCAGCCGTAACGTTTGCACCAGCTTCTTGTCCTAAATGAACAGGAAAAATTAAATTCCCTGCTCCGAAGAATAAACCAAAAAGCATAGAGCCGATTGTTAAATAGTCTCTAAATAATAACTTTGTTTTCAATTTAACCAACTTCTTTCACAGTATTATAAATAACAAATTAACAAATTCAACCCAAAATAGCAATTAGAAACTGAATCAATCTTTTTTATTTTCTAAATTTTACATAAAAATAAAGCCAAGAAGTCTATTTTGAACAACAACTCAAAAAAGCTGGTCTATGATTGTTCAAAAACTTCTCGACTTTATCATTTATGAATGTATTCTTTGTAAAAATTCTTTTGTGCGAGCTTCCTTTGGATGATCAAATATTTCTGAAGAAGTTCCCTGTTCGGCAATAACACCTTGATCCATAAAAATCACTCGATCTGAAACGTCTTTGGCAAAACTCATTTCGTGCGTTACGATTACCATAGTCAAGCCAGTTTCTGCCAAATCTTGAATGGTCTTTAATACCTCGCCGACCATTTCCGGATCAAGAGCCGAAGTTGGTTCGTCAAAAAGTAAGACGTCTGGGTTCATCGAAAGAGCGCGAGCGATGGCTACTCTTTGCATTTGTCCTCCGGATAACTGAGCGGGTTTAGCAGAGACAAATTGGTCCATTCCGACATTTTTTAAGTTTTTTAGTGCAATTTCTTTTGCCTCTTCTGGTTTTCTTTTGAGGACTGTTGTTTGGCCAGTTGTACAATTTTCTAATACATCCATATTAGCAAATAAGTTAAAGGATTGGAAAACCATTCCTAAATGTGTACGATATTTTGGTAGATTATATCCTTTTTCTAGTACATTTTCCCCTTTATAAAGGATTTGTCCACCTGTAGGCTTCTCCAATAAGTTGATACAACGTAGTAAAGTAGATTTTCCTGAACCGGAAGAACCAATAATGGTTAACACTTGTCCTTTATTTACAGTAGTTGAAATGTCTTTTAAAACTTCGTTGGAGCCAAAGTTCTTTTTTAAATGATTCAATTCGATAATCGCTGACATATATATTCTCCTATTCGTGTCCTGTAGTTGTTTCTTCTATTTTTGTGTCGGTATTAGGACTATCCATTTTCTTTTCCATAAGTCGTAAGAGTCCAGTAGCGGATAATGTTAGGACTAAATAAATTGCACCTACGATTGTAAAGGTTTGGAAAAATAGTAAATTGGTTCCTGCAGCTGCTGAACCTTGGAAGAAAAGATCACCTACACTAATGACACTTAATACAGCAGTATCTTTGATATTAATGACAGATTCATTTCCGATTGCTGGCAAAATGTTTCGAATCGCTTGTGGCAAGATGACCTTACGCATCGTTTGCCCATGTGTCATACCAATCGCTTGAGCTGCCTCAAATTGCCCATCATCGACCGCAAAAATTCCGCCACGGACAATTTCAGACATATAAGCTCCGGTATTAACAGATACGATCAATAAAGCTGCTACTGTTCGGTTCATATCGATTGAAAACAATAAAGCAACCCCATAGAAGATTACCATCGCTTGAACCATCATAGGTGTGCCACGAAAGATTTCAATATAAATACGTAAAAGAGCATTAGCGATTTTTTGTAAGCCATATACAAGAGGATTTTCTGAATCTGGGAGTGTCCTAAAGATTCCTATTAATAAGCCAACGATTGTTCCTGCAATTGTAGAAAAAACAGCAATGAGAAGTGTTAAGCCAGCTCCTCTTAAGAAAAGGACACCGTATTGTGAAATGATGTCACCAAAAGTAGCCAATAATCCACCGCTAGCTTCTTCCTCATCTTCACTTCCGCTAGAAGACGAAGGCTGGTCTTCTACTGCTTGGTCCATGATTTCGGTTCGTTCATCTTGGGAAATTCCGCTTAAAATATCATTCACTGTGGAGGAATCGGGATCACCTTTACGCATGCCAACTGCTACTTGAATATCTTCAGGCGCAGTTTCAAATCCTTCTCCTTCGTCAAAATCTATCATTGTCAAATCGTCATTCACGTTAGTTGCAGTGATTCCTTCAGGACGTTCGCTCACATACCCATCAATAATTCCTGAAGATAAAGCGACTCGCATAGCAGAAAAGTCGTCTTGAGCTTGTTGTTTGTCCACTCCAGGAATTTGATCAATGACAGAGTAGTGGAAGGTATTTAATTGTGCTGTGATTTTTGCACCATTTAAATCTTCGAGTGATTTGGCATCAGCATATTCGCTATCTTTACGAGTCACAGTGACTAAGTCAGATTCATAGTAAGGATCAGTAAAATCAATTTCTTCTCGCCGTTCTTCGGTAGGTGACATTCCAGCTACAATTCCATCAATTTTACCGGATTTTAGAGCAGGTACTAAACCATCCCATTCGATCGGAACGACAACTAATTCTTTATCCATCCCTTCAGCGATTCTTTTAGCCATCTGAACGTCATATCCGCCAGCGTAAGAGCTCGAATCGCCGCTTTTAGGGACAGCTTCATTTTCGTCGCTAGTTTGTGTCCAATTAAAAGGAGCATAGGAAGTTTCCATTCCTACCCTAAATTGGTCCTCAGGTGTTTGATCATCAGCGTTTGCAGTAGCTGTACTGCCAAATAATACAGTAAATAATGATATGAATAAAAGCCAATAAATTTTTTTCATGTTTCTCCATTCTCCCTCTTTTTTTGAGTACTGAATTTTGAAAACACACAAGCACGGCAAAAGAAAAAAGCAGCCGGACTCCATGATTGGAAAACGACTGCAGACATTTTGTCAACAACTTCTCACAAAACATAGCGCACCTTAGCTTGTGCTAAGACAGTACGCAAGCTATTTACTTACGCCCCAACGATATAATTCAAGCAAGAAAAAAATCGTTTCGGCCAATTTCCCTAACCCTGCTTCTATGCGTTGCTTCGCTCCACAGAGGTAATGAAATTTGCGACCTCTACCTGTTCAAAGGTATTTTTTATTCAAATTTCAACTCATTATGAGTTTAGAAGAAAAAAGGGGGATTGTCAACTATAAATCAA
>NZ_AUIQ01000075.1 GCF_000423785.1 Tetragenococcus muriaticus DSM 15685
ACCATCGTCTGGAAGATGTGGAAGGTTCCCTACAAGAGACAATGGGGATTACAAAAGTTAGGTGTAAATAAGAGCTTAGCTAAACTAACATCGTACGCAGGAAACCACTACCAGTGGGTAGCTACCAAAACCTGTGTAAGAAGGGCAATAACTAAACAAAAACTAGGCCAAGCAGGCCTAGTCAGTTGTTTAGATTACTACCAATATAGACATAACATATATTCATAATGGAGTCGCCGGATACGGAACCGTATGTCCAGGTGACGTGAGAGGGCGATTGATTTCGCCCTACTCGATTGAGAAAAATGAAATATATAAGAATACTTGCAAGATTAGTTTTCATTGGGTACACTGGTGAAGTTAAAAGAGTTGACCGCATATCAAAAGTTATAACGAGTCAGTTTTGATGTTAAATGACAGGAACTATTTCATTGAATGTTTGTTATGCAGGTAAAGATGGAGGGAAAAAAATGCCAAGTCCAACGATAGCGATTGTAGGCCGTCCCAATGTGGGTAAGTCAACAATCTTCAACCGTGTTGCTGGAGAGCGAATTTCGATTGTAGAGGATACACCTGGCGTAACCCGTGATCGTATTTATACAAAAGGAGAATGGCTCAATCAGGAGTTTAATATCATAGATACTGGTGGTATTGATTTAAGTGAAGAGCCCTTTAAAGACCAAATTAAGCATCAAGCAGAAATTGCTATTGAAGAGGCAGATGTCATCATTTTTGTAACAAGCGTACGCGAAGGTGTTACAGAAGATGATGAATTCGTAGCAAATATTTTATACAGGAGTAATACACCTGTAGTATTAGCAGTTAATAAAGCAGATAGCCCAGAGTTACGCAATGAAATTTTTGATTTTTATACGCTTGGTTTAGGAGAACCTTTTCCAATTTCAGGTAGCCATGGCATTGGGCTAGGAGACTTGTTAGATGAAGCGGTAAATCATTTTCCTGATAAAAAATATACAGAAGAAGATTCAATGATTTATTTTAGCTTAATTGGACGACCAAATGTAGGGAAGTCTTCGCTTATTAATGCGATGTTAGGCGAAAATCGTGTCATTGTTTCAGATATCGAGGGAACTACACGTGAAGCTGTTGACACACGTTTTGTTAGCGCAAGTGGTCAAGAATTTACTATGATTGATACTGCTGGTATGCGTAAACGTGGGAAAGTATACGAGAAAACAGAAAAATACAGTGTAATGCGTGCAATGAGAGCGATCGAGCGTTCAGATGTTGTTTTAATGGTATTAGACGCTAAAGAAGGTATCCGTGAACAAGATAAAAAAGTTGCTGGTTACGCACATGAAGCAGGACGAGCGATTATTCTTGTAGTAAATAAGTGGGACTTATTAGAAAAAAAGACGGATACCATGCGCAAATTTGAAGAAAAAATACGAAATGAATTTCTATATTTAGATTATGCACCGATTATTTTTGTTTCTGCGGAAACAAAGCAGCGTTTGAAACAACTTCCTGATTTGATTGAAAAAGTAGGACTAAATCAAAACTTACGAGTGCCGTCTTCTGTATTAAATGATGTCATTATGGACGCAGTAGCGATCAATCCAACGCCTACAGATAAGGGAAGACGATTAAAAATTTTTTATGCGACTCAAGTTTCGGTAAAACCACCTACTTTTGTTATTTTTGTTAATGACGAAAAATTGATGCATTTCTCGTATTCTCGGTTTTTAGAAAACCAAATTCGTCGATCTTTTGAATTTGAAGGAACCCCTATTCGTATTATTCCACGTAAAAGAAAGTAAAAGATTTTACCATAGTATGTTCCTTTTAGCAAAGGGGTTATGCTTTTTGTAAATAAATGGATAAAAAAGAAAAAAATAGCCCTAAAATGGCAAAAAACCTTGATATTAAAAGGTTCTTGTGATAACGTTATATCAGAATATTGATCGAGTGCATCAATATTTGTCACGTGCTTTTGGACCACTCAATTAAACGTGATTATATCGAAACATCATTATATTTCAGGAGGTGATTCCATCCATGGCAAATAAGGCAGAATTAATCGAAAAAGTTGCAGCGACGACTGATTTAACTAAAAAAGATGCAACTGCTGCAGTTGATGCTGTATTTTCAACTATTCAAGATTCTCTAGCTAGCGGCGAAAAGGTTCAATTGATCGGTTTTGGTAACTTCGAAGTACGTTCTCGCGCAGAACGTAAAGGGCGTAACCCACAAACTGGTGAAGAAATTAAGATTCCAGCAAGCAATGTACCAGCGTTTAAACCTGGTAAAGCGTTAAAAGACGCTGTAAAATAAATTTTGTATATAAAAACCCTTGTTAAGGCAAGGGTTTTTTTAGTAACTTTTTTGATAATACATAAAAATAAAATAAACGTTATTCATTTGTCAGTTTATTTTATTTAGGAAATTGATTTTTTTCTTGTTGCGAGCAATTGCAAAATTTCTCAAACACCTTATTTCCATGGTATAATAAAAATATGTAAATTGATACGAAAAGAGGAA
This sequence comes from Tetragenococcus muriaticus DSM 15685, assembly GCF_000423785.1. Taxonomy (GTDB): domain Bacteria; phylum Bacillota; class Bacilli; order Lactobacillales; family Enterococcaceae; genus Tetragenococcus; species Tetragenococcus muriaticus. Next base: position 2,503 of record NZ_AUIQ01000075.1, read on the forward strand.
AAATGATGCAGTTGACCTATCAAAGACAGGAGCTAACTACACAAATTACTTATGGACAGACTCTTGTTCAAAGTATTGGAAAGATGTTACCAACTGTTAGACATGTGATTATTTTAACCAACCAACGCTATTATGATCAGTTTTTCGAAAAGGTTCAACGCGCGTTTTTCCATAATAATATTGATTGGTACATTTGTCGAAACCAATTATATTGTAATCATTTAGAAGAATTAACAGAATTCTTACAATTTTTGAATCGTTTTTCTCGTGCAAATGAGTATCTTTTTATTGCATTTGGTAACGAAGGGGTTATTCAACTCACTGGTTTTTTACAACAGACGTCACTGTTCGCAGCAAAATTTTGGGTGATTGCGACTTCTGGGCGTTCTTTTTTTAGTGCATTAAGTGAGAACTGTACAATCTGTAAGGAACCTTATAATGATTTGTTGCAGCAAAAAAATTTACCAGAATGTCTTTTTTTAGACCAAACAATTGTACAACAGCAAATAGATGAAAAGTTGCTTGATTTACAGTTGCTGATTAAAACAGGTCTAGTAAGCGACTATTCTTTTTTACAGCGGTTATTTAAAAGTTTTCCAACTCGAAAGCAACTACAACAGTCTTCTTTTATTGCGTTTGTTGAAGACGCAATTCAACTACATCAGCATTACGCTTCAATAATTGCTTCTTATGGAACAACATTTGAAAAAGCTTTCTATTTAACTGAAAATGGTCATTTGCTTTCAGCACATATGAAGCGATTGTTAGGGTTACTTTTACAGTTGTTCTGGAATTTAGAATTGAATGATGTAACATTTCAAATAAAAAATTTTATGCTTTGGTTAAAAAAATTAGGTTATCTGCTTGAATTGCCAGCGACGTTGTCAGTGGGGGAGTATTTAGAACAGGTACTTACCTTACAAAAAGAAAAATCAATGCTGGTTTTATCAGACATTGGAGAAATCGGATATAGGCAAGTAGCAGATGAAAGAACAGTTATAAACGCTATAGAACGTTATCAAAAAATAATTTCAGAGATTTGAGGGAAAGTAAATGACATATAGTGAAAAAATGCTTGCTGCATTAGATCAAGAAGACATTAATGATGCACAGTTACAATTAAAACAAGCTTTAGAAAATGATGATGAAGATATTCTAGAAGAGTTAGGAGAAACATTGCTTTCAATGGGCTTTTTAGACGAAGCGAAGCAAGTTTTTGAGCATTTGAAATCTCGTCAGCCTGAGCAAAAAGCGATGAACTTACCTTTAGCTGAGATAGCCGTGGAAAATAATGAAACAGACCAAGCTTTAGCGTTGTTAGAAGAGGTAGATTCTACTAGTGAATTATATCCACAAGCTTTATTAATTACCGCTGATTTATATCAAGTTTTAGGTGTTCCAGAAGTGAGTGAGGCAAAATTAAAAGAAGCCGCACGTATCCTTCCTGAGGAGCCGCTGATCCAATTTGCTTTAGCAGAACTTTATTTTTCGATGGATCGTTTAAATGAAGCAGAATTTATTTATCAACATTTATTAGAATTAGGCGAAGATGAAATAAATAGTGTGTCAATCAATGAGCGGTTAGGAACAACGCTTAGTTTGGAAGGCGATTTTGAAAATGCTGTGGAATACTTAGAAACTTCTTTGGACGAAGGACAAACAGATGAACGGCTATTCCAAACAGCGTTTGTTTATCGTCAGTTACAAGATAATGATAAAACTATTCACTATTTACAGGAATTGCGTTCGGTAAACCCACAGTATCAAGCTTTATATTTACCACTAGCTGAAAGCCTACAAGAAGAAGAGTTAACAGACGAAGCGCAAACCATTGCTGAAGAGGGGATACATGAAAACCCTTATGCAGTAGACTTGTATCATTTTGCTTCTGAAAATAGTTATCGTTTGCACGATGCTAAAAAGGCAGAAGATTTCTTACTTCAAGCTTTAGAATTAGGTGAAAAGACAGATGAAACTCTTTTGACACTTAGCAACTTATATTTAAATGAAGAACGATTTGAAGATGTTATAGACACTGTGAACCGTATGGAGGATCCTCAAAATCCTAACGCTTTATGGGATTTAGCACATGCGTATAATGAGTTAGAAGAGTTTGAACAAGCGGCTCAATATTATGACCAAGCAAGTGTAAACCTCAAATATGAACCAGACTTTATGAAAGAATATGGGATTTTCTTGCGTGAAGAAGGGCGCTTAGAAGAAGCAAAATCTTATTTGTCTAATTATTTAGAATATGTGCCAGGGGATATGGAGGCAACATCGATTTTGGACGATCTGTCAGAAAGATGGTGAAATTATGGAAATAGCCACGTTAGATAAAAAGCGTTTCTTGAACTGGTTTGTCTCCCATGAAACTTTTGCTAAAAGAGAAGTTTCTTGGATATTAAATTATTTAGCAAATCACGAAGCAATTTTAAAACATGTTCATTTTGTTGAGAAAGCAAGGCGTACACCTAGAGGGCTCACGTTGCGTACTCAACAATTTTATGGAGAGCCTATCACTCTATACCTTGCTGGACAAATGTTTAACGATAGTGATCAAATTTTTCATGATATTCGTTTAAATTGGCGGGATCCACTTTATATTGAATGTCAGTTTACAAACCCGTGGGATAATGAACTATACTTAGGAGTACTAGAAGATAATCCATACTATCGTTGGAACGATACGATGGATGCTCAGACATTAGCTAATGTGGAGACTTATTTAAAAGAAGAAGCTTTACAAGCAGAAATTAGTGAATTATATCAACAAATTGACCAAGCGTTAGAAGAAAATGATCAAAAGTCTTTCCTGGAGCTTTCAGAAAAAGTAAATCAATTGTTAGCTCAAAAAGAAGTAAATAGTCACTCTTAGGAGTTAAGGGTTTGTGACATAAATAAGTATATGTCACAAACCCTTTTTAAGTTTAGCGGCAAACAAGGAGGACTTGTTCTAGGAATTCTAGCGTTCTTTTGCTAAAATGAAAAAGAACTTATTAAAGGGAGGAACGTTCATTGACTGAAAATTATACATTAACTGCCATGCAAAAAGAAGTGGACCAATATATTCAACAGTTTAAATCTGGCTATTTTACTCCTTTAGCACAAATGGCGCGTATTACTGAAGAGGTAGGGGAGTTAGCTAGAGAAGTGAACCATTTTTATGGAGAAAAACAAAAGAAGGCGACAGAAGCCCCAAATACTGTGAAAGAAGAGTTAGGAGATATATTATTTGTTACTCTTATTATGGCTAATTCATTAGATATTGATTTAACTGAAGTATTTGAGAACAATATGAAAAAATTCAATCAAAGAGATTACAATCGATTTGAACGAAAAGAGGAAAAATAGCTGTAAAGGTAAGGAGAATGGGGAAAATATGAAGCTAGAAAAGATTCCAGCTGAATATCAACAAGCGCTTCCTGTTTTGAGAAAGCTTACTGAAGCTGGCCATGAAGCTTACTTTGTGGGAGGAAGTGTACGTGATGTTTTATTAAATCATCCAATCCACGATGTAGATATTGCAACAAGCGCTTTTCCAGAAGAAATAAAACAGATTTTTCCTAAAACAATTGATGTTGGCATTGAACATGGAACTGTTTTGGTTTTAGAAGAGTCAGGACAGTATGAAATTACTACCTTTCGTACAGAATCTAGCTATCAAGATTTTCGTCGACCAGAACATGTAGAATTTGTCCGTTCGTTAAAAGAAGATCTAAAGCGTCGTGACTTTACCATTAATGCTTTTGCACTTCGCGAGGATGGTGAAATAATAGACTTATTTCATGGATTAAAAGACTTAAAACAACATGTTTTACGAGCTGTAGGTAATCCTCATGAACGTTTTTCTGAAGATGCGTTGCGTATGATACGCGGATTGCGTTTTGTTAGTCAGTTGGGGTTCACTTTGGATGAAGAAACGTTTGTGGCAATTAAGGAGAATAATCAGCTGCTAGGGGAAATTTCTGTTGAACGTATTCATATTGAATTTGTAAAACTATTGTTAGGCGACTATCGAAATAAGGGGATTAGTGCCTTTATTTCAAGCCGTTGTTTTGAGTATTGTCCAGGACTGGCGGGTAAATCACAAGAATTATTAGCCTTGTTGAGATTATCAGAAAAAACTATTAGTTATGAAAGCCAAGCTTGGGTACTATTGCTTGATCAATTAAATGCAAGCGAGACAGACATAAGAGATTTTTTAAAAAAATGGAAATGTTCGAATGAAATGATTAAGACGGTACAAGCAGTATTTTACGCTCTACAAATCCGTAAACAAAAAGAATTTTCTGCTGAATTATTATATCAACTTGGTGAGCAACAAGCGCTCCTAGCAGAAGAGTTGCTTCCTTTTTATGGAGGAGAAGCGAATCTGACAAAAGTGCACAATGATTATCAAGCATTGCCTATTCACTCCTTGAAAGATTTAGCTGTTGACGGGAATGATTTAATGAATGATTTGGATAAAAAACCAGGTCCTTGGTTAAAGGAACAGTTAACATGTTTAGAAAGTGCGGTTGTTTGTCGTCAAGTGGCAAATAAAAAAGAAGACTTATTATATATGGCAGAAAAAAAGCAAATGAATTCTGCTCAGTAGAGAAAATGAAAATATCACCTCCTAAAAAACAGCTTTTTGCTTTAGACCTTCTTCTGTCGGCTTTGTTTACCTTGATAAAGGATTGTGCTAAACTTAGATTGTAAGATTGTAAGTTTATGAACAAATCGACAAGCATAGTGGTAAAGAGTCAAGATAAAAAATGAATTTATTGTTACTCTACCACTAAAAAATAGGCGCACTGAACTAGGCCTATGCAAATCAAGCGTTTTCATAGGCTGTTTCCCTAGCAATGCGCAAATAACTTTTTCGTTATTTTTCTATCACGCTCCTAGGTGGCGTATAGAGTTGGTGGTTCCGTAGTAGCGTATCCACCAAGCGCACAAATTTTCTTGCAGTTAAAACGAGGGCTCTTTTGTGTTGATGTTTCGGTGTTTCTTGATACTTTTTACGATAAAAGGCTTGATATTCGGGCAAATGCCGACTGACAGAATTGGCAGCTTCAATTAAGTA
>NZ_AUIQ01000076.1 GCF_000423785.1 Tetragenococcus muriaticus DSM 15685
CATTCATGTTGAACGAAACAACGAGGATCCGGGATATGAACATATTGGGCTAACAATGAGTCAAAATGAATTTGTTTTAAAAATTCAGCGACCAAGATAAGCCCCGCATCATTGGTTAAGCTTCCGCCATCGTTGGCGACCGTGATTTCTTTTTGGGCATTGAATGTGAGCGATTTTTGTTGTAAAGTGAAAGACATAAGAACGCACTCCTTTTGTGTTTATTGTTGTTTTTATCGACTTTACAATAACATAGAGTGCGTTCTTTTTGTACACCTAGAAGGTGTGGAAACAGTTTTTTAGAAAAAAGGTCATGCCAAGGGTTAAACGGCCCTTGGCAAAATTTAGAAATCATTCAGGTTTTATTTTGATTTTAACGTCATTTCTTTTAGGATTTAGTGAATTTATTATCGTAGGTATCTTAGATGATATCGCTGCTTCTTTTCCTGTAGATGTTTCTACAGCGGGTTACTTGGTCACCATTTTCGCATTAGCTTATGCTATTAGCACGCCTTTTGTGACTACTTTAATTGGGAGAAAACGTTTGCTTAATGTTTTATTATTCCTGATGAGTATATTTACTATCGGAAACTTTGTCACTGCTATGGCACCAACGTATGCTGTTTTAACACTTTCCCGCGTTGTTGTAGCTGTTGTTTCTGGTTCAGGCATCTCCGTGATCATGGCTTTTGCGACTTATTTAGCTCCGATGGAAAGGCGCGCTTGGTTGATCGCTTGGATATTTTCAGGTTTTAGTATCGCTTCTGTTTTTGGGGTTCCATTAGGGACATTTTTAAGCACACAATTTGGTTGGCGTTCTGCTTTTTACCTCATTGCTGGACTTAGCTTTATCTTGTTGTTTTTCCTTAAGATAAGTTTACCTGATGATCTTCGGCAAAAATCTTCAGGAGCTACACGTTTTTCTGACCAGTTAGCTATTTTTAAAGATCCACGAATACAATTAAGTGCTTTCGTTACCATGTTCAGCATTGCCGGTATTTATGCTGTGTACACCTACCTGCGTCCTATTTTTTCGACAGAATTAGGAATTGCGCCTTCGTTAGTGACCTTAGCCTTTACAGCTTACGGTTTTATGTCCCTTATAAGTAACCAATTGAGTGGTAAGATTGCGGAAAGACGCGGTCTTTTGACTATGCCAAAAATTTATATTGCTGAAATTTTCTTATTAGGTCTGTTACCTGTCTTTTTAAGTATTAGTTGGGTAGGATTTCTTGATCTAATGCTCATTGGTTTGACGATGTATCTACTCAATTCGCCGATTCAATTGCATATGATAGGTATTGCCGAAAATAGCTACCCTCAATCTATGGTACTCGCTTCGTCTTTTAACTCGATTTTTTCTAATATCGGTATTGCTATAGGTTCTGCGGTCGGAAGCCAAATCGCACAAAATGTTGGTATGCAAGCTCTTGGCCCAGGTGGTGCTGTTCTTGCCGCAATTACATTGGTATTAACGCTTGCGTTAAATCATAAGAATGCTCAATTTACTGAAAGTGTAGAAACGTAATTTTATTAGATCGCTTTTCTTTTTGAAAGGCGGTCTTTTTTTGAAAATTATTATTTTATGTAAAATAAACCAAAAGTTTGGTTAATTAATGCTCTATGAGAAGAGATAGCACAAAGAAAAGCAAAAGTATTGTTCTATGAAAAGCAATAAATCTAAGTTTAGAAGAAAATAAAAAAAGACGGAAAAATCCGTCTTTTTTTATGTTGTTACTGGTGCGCCAGGACCTAAAGGAAGACCAAGTAAATACCAAGCGCTAAGTAGTATAATCCATCCGATAAGAAAAGCTACAGAATAGGGAAGCATGGTTGAAATAACCGAACCAATCCCAGCTTTTTTATCATATTTTTGAAAGTAAGCAATAATCATAGGGAAAAAAGGCATTAATGGCGTGATAACATTAGTGACCGAATCACCGACTCGATAAGCAATTTGTGTCGATTCTGGCGAAAGGCCTACTTGTAAAAACATCGGAATAAATATAGGCGCCATCATAGCCCATTTGGCTGTATCAACTGGCATAATAATGTTGGTAAGCGCAGCAACGATAATAAATAAAAGTAATAAAGGCAAGCCGGTGAATCCAATATTTGTTAACAATTGAGCTCCATTAACTGAAATAATCGTTCCTAAGTTCGAATATTCAAAAAAGGCAGTAAATTGAGCAGCCCAAAAAATTAAAACTAAGAAGTTTGATATGCCAGAAATTCCATCAGACATGAGTTTTGTAATGTCATGAGTATTTGTAATGGATCCTTCACCCACCCCATAAGCAATTCCAGGTAATAAGAACATCAACATAATAAATACAATGATTCCTGTCATAAAAGGAGACTCTATTAAGCTCCCCGTTTCTGGATCTCTAAGTATTCCATTTTCTGGAACAGTCATTATTCCTATTAAAAGAATATAAATGAAGAACGTAAAGCCAGCCCATCTTAATCCCTTTTTTTCATTATCCGTGATCGTTTCAATCGTATCTGTGGAAGAAAACGAATAAGTGGTTAACTTTGGTTCCACAATATTATCTGTGATGTAGGTGCCAATCAAAGTAACCATAACTGTAGATACAATCATAAAAAACCAATTGCCCGTAGGCTGAACAATATAATTAGGATCTAAAATATTGGCTGCTTGAGTGGAAATGCCAGCATATAATGGATCATTTGAACCAATGAGTAAGTTTGCTGTCCATCCTCCAGATACTCCGGCATAAGCAGCAGCTAAGCCGGCTACAGGGTGTCGCTTGCTTACTAAAAAGATAATGGCGCCAAGAGGAAGCAAGACAATGTAACCTGTAGAAGAGGCAACATTTGAGAGTATCCCCAAAAATACGACCATTCCTGAGATAAGAGCTTTCGGTGTTTTAGAGACAATTTGTCTTAACAATACTGAAAGCATCCCCGTACCTTCAGTGATACTCACTCCAATAATTACGGTAAAAACTGTTCCTAGAGGAAAAAATCCCGTGAAATTATCGATAATATGGGTGACCATGTAATGGAAACCATCAAGTGAAAGTAAATTATTGACTGAAGTTGTGATTGTTTCGATTGTTTCAGTTTCTTCATTGAATCCTTCATAGGTTACTGTCAGATTAAAATAAGCAGCGATGGCTGAAGCAAGGATTGTTAGAAACGTTAAAGAGATAAATAAAAAAGAAGGATCTGGTAAGCGATTACCTGCTCGTTCAACCCAATTAAGAAAACGAAATTGTTTTTGTTTTGTATCCATTATTACACCCCTTTTAGTAGGAAAGGTTATTGACTTATACACTTCCTGAATATAAGTTAAGTCATGTTTATTGTCAAAAAGAACGATTGTATGTTTCATAGAATATACGGTAATTTTGTACAAAAGCATTTTTAGCTAATGCTTTTTTATTTACTAGATTAGCCCATAGTGTTATATTAGTTTTATTGGTTTCAAATATATTTTGTTGTGTCTTATTGTACTTGTAGTAAGTACAGACTGTAACAAAGTATATTTGACGATGATAGATCATTATAAAGGTGGAGTGTTTTGAATGTTAGAAAAGAAAACATATGATAAACTTTTGGGTCATGCTTTTGATATCCCGGTAAAAGTAGATTATTGGGATGGGACTAGCGAGGTTTATGGCGAGGGTACGCCACAAGCTGAGATTGAGATAAGAAAAGCAATCCCTCTTAAGGATTTGACTTCGCTTCCTACCTTAACTTTAGGCGAGGCCTATATGAATGGTGATATCGAAGTAAACGGGGACCTACAAGAATTGGTTGCTTCAGCGTATCGTAGTGTAAATAGTTTTGTTACTGATAATAGCGGATTTTTGAAATATCTTCCTAAGATTTCTCATTCCGAAAAGAATTCGAAAGAAGATGTACAAAGCCACTATGACATTGGCAATGACTTTTACCGCTTATGGTTAGATAAAACGATGACTTATTCTTGCGCTTATTTTAGACATGAAGATGATACGCTTGAACAAGCACAAGAAAACAAAGTACGTCATGTTTTAACCAAATTAAATCCAGAACCTAATAAAACATTGGTTGATATCGGCTGTGGCTGGGGTTCTTTACTTTTTATGGCAGCTGAAGAATTTAATCTTAAAGCTACTGGAATCACGCTAAGCCAAGAGCAATACGATCAAGTAAAAGAAGAGATCAAAACAAGAGGGTTAGAAGGCCAAGTTGACGTTTATTTAGAGGACTACCGTGAAGTTGAAGAAAAATTTGATTATGCAACATCTATCGGGATGTTTGAACACGTAGGAAAAGAAAATCTTCCGAAATATTTCGAACAAGTGCAAAAATTGCTTGTACCTAATGGTCGTGCATTAATTCATGGGATCACTGGACAACATGAAGGTGTAGGTACGGACCCATTTCTTGCTAAGTATATTTTCTCAGGTGGATATATTCCAAACGTAGCGGAAAACTTAACGAACATTATGAATGCAGGTTTGCAATTGACTGACCTTGAGCCATTAAGACGTCATTATCAAAAAACGCTTGAAACTTGGTATCAAAACTATGCTCAACATTTGGATACAGTTGTTGAGCGTTATGGCGAACCATTTTCACGCATGTGGGCTCTTTACTTACAAGCCTGTGCTGCTTCATTTGAAGCAGGAAATATTGATGTAATGCAATATTTATTGGTTAATGGTACGAGTGGATATGATTTACCAATGACGAGAAGCTATATGTATGAAAATTCCTAAGTAGGAATCAGAAATGGAAGAACTAAGGGTTCATCCATTTTTGCTTTTGAAGTTTCATCTTTTTGTTCTTTATTTTAAATAACGTTGTTCAATTCCTTTATTCATTAAGAAAAATTGAAGACCCCTTTAGCGTATCATTATTCAATAGTAGAATATTAGGAGCGCACTATAAAATTTACAAAAAAAGCAGCTAGGCAAGATAAATTGTCTAGCTACTTTTTTATAAGTCAAGCTGCATATAAATAGAATTTGCGATTGGATTATTATTATAACTTTCTATTTCATAAAAACCATGTTGTTTATAATTGATAATGGCTGCTTTTAAAGAAGGTAAGGTATCTAGAAGCATGTGTTGATAGCCAATTTGGCGTGCGTCTTCAATGATTTTCTCAATCAAATGTGCCCCCACACGTTGTCTTCTAAAAGCAGGACGTACATATAAACGTTTCATTTCACAATTTAGGTTATCCAGTTTTTTTAAACCGATACAACCAGCTAATTGGCTATCATAATAAGCTAAATATAAACGTCCTTGCGGTAAGCCATACTTTTCTTCCAAATTGTCTAATTCTTTTTTGTAATTTTGCATGATTAGATACTCTTTTATTTCTTTGTTTTGTGCTACCAATGTATGGGTATATTCGCTAAATAATTTCTTTATTTCATAAGGATATTCGTATGCAGGTATAAGTTTAATTGCCACTTTGGACCACCTCCATTTTAATCATTAAATGCATTTAAATAAGAAATAGTACCTTGGACATTTGCTAAACTGTCTGTTTTAAGTTCTTTAATAAAGTAGACGTTATCAGGAGCTGGAAATGGAGCGTAGATGTCGTAATGACTGGCTAATTGATAACCTAATTTTGCATAATAACCAGGATGTCCTAAGATACTGATGAACGGATAGCCTTCATTTTTGGCCCGTGACTCGAGTTCAGACAAAAGTTTAGCACCGATTCCTTGCTTTTGTTCTTTGGGTAATACAGCTAAGGGGGCTAAACATAGACCTGTACTTACTTTTTCATCTTCTTTATAAACATAGACTTCACTTAAAAGGCCATGTCCAACAATGCGATCATTTTTTAATGCGACACCTTCAAAATCGTTTTGATAAGTCGGATCTTTCCGTAACTTGGCGACAAGTTCGGCTTCATTTCCATATCCTTCTTCAGTATTTATGAATGCTTTGTAAATGAGTTTTTCTACGGTTTGATAATCGGAAGGTTCAATTGTTCTTACTGTAATCATTGTCTGCTCCTTTTTATAATCCCTTGTTAGTAAACTAGGATAAAGGCATGTTACAATTTTTTATAATAAAAAAAAGTATGGCATTAAATCTAGTATTATGGGTCGCTGAGGGTTCTTCTCCATTTTACTAATTCTTCGCTCAAATGAAAAGCTATAACTTGCTGATAAAAAAATAATTTGTTATATTGTTTATGTAAACTTTCCAGCATGACTTAATTGGTAGTAGCTTATGTTTCTGACTATAATATCATAGGCTCGAGTTCTACTGTCAGAGTTGATTATAAATGAAGGGAAGGAAAAAGAATGCGAACAAAAGATTTTTTGAAAACAAGTAAGGGAATTATTCACGATTATATCGTTGAAAATTCAGATGAAAATGAAGAATTACCAGAGTTTCGGATTTATACAGTGTGGTCTTCTAAAACATTGCAAAATAATAAAGCTTTATTGAGTACGACTTTATCAGATGATATGTATTATGAATCTACATATGATGGTGATAATGAGGAAATTTATTTAGATGCCTATAAGAAAGTTAAAAGCATCTCTCGTAAAGTTTAAATGATTTTATCTGTTGGTTGTAAATGAAACTAGAGATCGGGCGCAGGAATGGTTCATCTACATTTATATAGAACTGCGCTCTTCTGGTTTTTGCTTTTGCAAAAGGAAATATTTTATTATTCCGGCATAGCTCAGTTGGTAGAAGCGCATGACTGTTAATCATGATGTCGTAGGTTCGAGTCCTACTGCCGGAGCTTTTTGAAAATAACGCCCAATTTTTGGGGCGTTATTTTTTTACTATACAGTAAAAGCAAGCGCACAAGGCCAAACGATTTTTTTATCATCTTCCAGATGGGAATCAAATAGTGTAGTTGTTTACTAACAATTTAAGAATAAGTACTTGACCTAGAGTCTACTATAAAGTGTAAAGTCAAACATAAGGTTTGTCATAATGAACATTGGATAGCTCTATTATTGAGATAGGGAAAATAAGAGATCTAAAACAATTAGCATAGTGGTAAAGAGTCAAGATAAAAAATGAATTTATTGTTACTCTACCACTAAAAAATAGGCGCACTGAACTAGGCCTATGCAAATCAAGCGTTTTCATAGGCTGTTTCCCTAGCAATGCGCAAATAACTTTTT
>NZ_AUIQ01000077.1 GCF_000423785.1 Tetragenococcus muriaticus DSM 15685
CCTTGATTTGTCATACCACCATTGTGTTCACGCGCTACATCTTATTAAGTTGGCAACAACGCTGTGCCAATGACGAGCGGACCTTAGGCGGCTTATTTTATGAACTTGCTGACCAAATAAAAGAACTTGACTGGTCGGTGGCTTTATTAGAACTAATGGACATTTTGCAAGCAGTCAGTGAAAAAGCGAGTCATAAACTACAAGACTTCATTGAAAGTCAACTGCAGCTCTGGATCGATACGCTGCCCAATTATATCAAGGCTTATCTACCGAATTTGGTGTGCGAAACTTGAGTTAAAAAAATAAATAAAATTTTTAGCAATAAGTCTTTTCTTGTGAAATAGTTCCTATATATAAGGTATGCCACAGTTTTTTTGTGAAAAAATGGTCAAAAATTCGCTTAAATATTCTAATGCTTTGTGTAGAGGCCAGATGAATAGATTGCAATGGCGAGGTTTCTGTTTTAAAATAAAAGTAGATGTTTTCACATCTGGAACTTTAATAAATGGAGGGAATTACATGAAAGTTATCGTTGTTGGCTCTTCCCACGGTGGATACGAAGCAGTTCGTGAATTATTGATGGATGAACCAGATACAGAAATCCAATGGTATGAAAAAGGAGACTTCATCTCGTTCTTATCTTGTGGTATGCAGCTTTATCTTGAAGGCTATGTCAAAAATGTAAATGACGTCAGCTATGCAACACCAGAAGAAATGCGATCAAAAGGCGTTTCTGTGTTTGTCGAACAAGAAATTACAGCTATTAACCCAGATAAGCGTACGGTTCACGTTATTAACCATCAGGATGGTACAGAACGCGATGAAACTTATGATAAATTGATCCTAAGCCCTGGTGCTGTTCCTGCAACCTTACCTGTTGAAGGCACCGATTTGGAAAACGTCTATGCGATGCGCGGTCGTGACTGGGCAATTAAATTAAAACAAAAAACGGTTGATCCAGACGTGCGTAATGTAGTTATCGTTGGTGCTGGATATATCGGTATTGAAGCTGCAGAAGTTTTTGCCAATGCTGGCATGAACGTAACAGTAATCGATGTATTACCAAGAATGTTGGACACTTACTTGGATGAAGAATTTACAGATATTTTAACAAAAGAAATGGAAAATAATAACGTCCAAGCTGCTCCTGGGCAAAATATCCAACGCTTTGAAGGAAAAGATGGAAAAGTCAGCAAAGTTGTGACTGACCAAGGGACTTATGATGCAGATCTAGTTGTTGTGGCTGCAGGAATTAAACCAAACACAAAATGGTTAGGAGATACATTAGAACTAACGTCTGGTGGTTTAATTCAAATTGATGACTACCTACAAACCAGTGTCCCAGATATTTATGCCATTGGGGATGCTACTTTAGTAAAATTTGCTCCAACTGACGGCAAAGAAACACGTATTGCTTTAGCTTCCAATGCTAGACGTCAAGGACGTTTTGCTGCTAAGAATGCTCTAGGGTACAAAAAGGCGATGCCAAGTGTTTCTGGCTCTAGTGCACTTTCACTTTTTGATTATAATTTTGCTTCTACAGGAATTAAAGAAGGAACGGCTGAAACGTATGGTGTAGAAACAATGTCTACATTGGTAACGGACAGTTATCGTCCACCATTTGTCCCAGAAAAACACGGTAACGCAGAAGTTTATTTCAAATTAACCTATGATCCAAATACGACAAGAATTTTGGGTGGCCAAATCATGTCTAGAGAAGATGTTACACAAAATATAAATGTGATCTCTCTAGCTATTCAAGAAAAATTGACATTGGAAGATCTAGCTTACGCAGATTTCTTCTTCCAACCAGATTTTGATCGACCTTGGAGTATTCTAAACATAGGTGCTCAACAAGCTTTACGCGATGTAGAAAATAGAAAATAAGTAATAAATTAGGACCAACGGAAGTTTATTCCGTTGATCTTTTTAGTTATTTCAAAAAATTGTTACTTTGTTTTAGTTATGATAAGATAAAAAGTGTATAAAACGCTTTCTTGCAAAATTTCAGATGGAACTACTCGTAGGAAGAGATGTAGGAGTCAGTCTAATAGTAGAGGAGAGAATAAGATGAAAACCAGCCTTTTGCTACTTTCTCATAGTAAAGAAATTACGGATGGAATCAAAAAGATGATCGAACAAATGCAAACGTCAAATGATGTATCCATCTATTCCTTAGGTGGTACAGTAGATAACGAGATAGGTTCTGATCCGATAAAAATTGTTGATGCGGTCAACGAGGCGGATGAAGAAGATCAATTCTTAGTTTTTGCCGATATTGGAAGTGCCATTATGAATGCGGAAATGGCGCAAGACATGCTAGAAGAAGAGCAACAAAAGCGTTATTATCTGGTAGATGCTCCTTTAGTTGAAGGCGCCTTTGCTGCGGCGATCACGGCTAGTACGACAAGTGACGTGCAACAAATGATCTCAGAAGCACAAAAAGCTGGGGAAAAAGATTGGTCATAAAAAGTAAACGGAGGGTGTATAATGAAAAAAATTATTAACCAAACAGATGATATTATTGAAGAAATGTTACGAGGCTTATCAGCGAGTTATCCTGGTCTCGTTCATCGCATAGAAGATTCTCGTGTCATTGCCAAAAATGAGAATAAAAAACAAGTCGCCTTAGTTTCTGGCGGAGGTAGCGGTCACGAACCTTCACATGCGGGTTTTGTAGGCGATGGGATGTTGAGTGCTGCCGTAGCTGGCGATGTCTTCACCTCGCCTACCCCTGACCAAATTCAAATAGCCATGCAAGAAGCTGACCAAGGCGAAGGTGTTTTATTGATCGTCAAAAATTATACAGGTGATAATTTAAATTTTGAAATGGCTCAAGAAATGGCGGAAATGGACGATATTCAGTCTAAAATTGTGGTGGTTGATGACGATATCGCGGTTGAAGACAGTGAATTTACTGCAGGCAAACGAGGGGTTGCAGGGACCGTTCTGGTGCATAAAATTTTAGGAAACGCCGCTCGTAGTGGGGCTTCTCTAGATGAATTAAAGCAACTAGGCGATGACGTCGTGAAAAAAATTAAAACAATCGGTTTAGCCTTGCATGCAGCGACCGTTCCTGAAGTAGGGAAACCTGGTTTTGAGCTAGCAGAAGATGAAATTGAGTATGGCGTGGGTATTCACGGAGAAGCAGGTTACCGTCGTGAAAAATTACAACCTTCTAAAGATTTAGCCAAAGAATTAGTTAGCAAAATTTTGTCCGACTATGACAAGCAACCTCAAAAAATGGGGGTATTGGTCAATGGAATGGGCGGTACACCTTTGATGGAACAATTTATTTTCATGAATGATGTGTTAAATCTGTTAAAAGAACAAAATATTGAAGTGACTTTCCATAAAGTGGGCAACTATATGACTTCTCTTGATATGGAAGGTGTTTCGCTAACGCTGATTGATTTAGAGGATGAAACCATCAAAGAAGCTTTAGAAAGTGAAGTTACTACGATTTCTTGGTAAGGAGGAAGATTTTATGCAATTAACGGCGAAAGACGTACAAACTTGGTTTGCGACATTTACAGACAAAATAAGAGAAAACAAAGAATATTTAAGTGATTTAGACACTCCCATTGGAGATGGGGATCATGGAAACAATATGGCTCGCGGTGTGAATGCTTATGAAGAATCGTTTGAACAAAAACAACCAGAGACGATCAGTGATATTTTTCAAGTATTTTCAATGGCGATGATTTCTAAGGTTGGAGGAGCTTCAGGTCCATTGTATGGTTCTGCTTTGATGAATATGGTCAAAGAAACGAAAGGCCTCGAAACAATTGATTCTTATGAACAGTTAGGCAACGTAGTCGAACAAGGGCTAGCCGGAATCAAAAAACGTGGGAAGACGGAATTTGAAGATAAAACAATGGTCGACGTTTGGGAGCCGGTAGCGCAAACTTTAAAAGAAGGTTCTCTTAACAAAGAACAAATCGCTCAAGCTAAGGAGCATACGAAAGATTTGATCGCTAAAAAAGGACGGGCTTCTTATTTAGGCGAACGTTCGAAAGGACACATTGACCCCGGAGCAGCTTCTAGCACTTTGCTTTTTGATGCGTTAGTGGAAACAATGGAATAAAAAAATTAAATAATTTTGAGAACTGCGAGGTTTTTAATAAAAATCTCGCAGTTTTTCTTGTTAAATAATAAAGAGAAATGTTATACTTATTATGTGGTTATAACCAGTTGAAAGGAAAGAATTCAATGGCTTATTCATTTAACGGGAAAACGTTGTATTACCAGCTTGTTGATATATTAAAAGAGCAAATTGAAAATAGTATACTTGCTCATGAAAAACTTCCTTCAGAACGAGAATTAGAAAAAAAGTATGGTGTTAGCCGAATTACTGTAAGGCTTGCTTTGCAAGAACTAGAAACAGAAGGATATATATATCGTCAGCATGGGAAAGGGACATTTGTATCTGATCTTAGTAAAACTACTACTGATCTAGCTGGTGCTTATAGTTTTACAGAGCAGATGAAAAAATTAGGCAGATATCCTGAAACTATTGTTTTATCATTTAAACAAACCGAAGCAAGAAAAAAGATCGCAAGTGCTTTAAATGTACCATTAGGGGAAACTGTATTTGAATTGAAACGTTTACGTTTAGCTGATAGAGAACCATTAATGGTAGAAACATCTTTTTTACCAGTAAAGTTATTCTTATCTTTGACTAAAGAGCAAGTTGAAAACAAGCCTTTGTATAATATATTTTCAGAAGACTTTAGCCAGAGAGTCCGTTTAGCTGATGAAGAGTTTTACGCTAGCATAGCTTCAAAAGAAGATTCAGAGGCATTACAAGTAACCATAGGTGCGCCAGTGCTACATTTAGTACGTTCCACCTATAATATGAAAAATGAGGTGATTGAATATACATTAAGCGTGGCTAGAGCAGATCAATTTCATTATAAAGTTCGACATATTCGTAATGAATAATATAAGGGGGAAAGAGTTAATGTTTACACTAACAAAAGAAGAATTAATCAGAAAAGGCGCAGAAATTACTACACGTGAAATTAAACAACAACCTGAGCTTTGGGAAGAAACACTAGAAATTTATCAAACAGCTAAAAAAGATATTGAAGATTATCTAGAAGTTATAAAGAAAAATGCGAACGGTAACAGAATACGCGTGGTCTTCACAGGCGCTGGAACTTCGCAATATGTAGGGGACACGTTAGTACCTTATCTAAATGCCAATGGCGATAATAGTACTTATATTTTCCAAAGTGTTGGTACAACAGATCTTGTAGCATCTCCTAGCGAGTACCTTTTTGAAGAGGAAACAACGCTTTTAGTTTCTTTTGCTAGAAGCGGCAACAGTCCTGAAAGTATTGCAGCAGTTGATATAGCAAATGCTGTGGTTAAAGATATTTATCATTTAACTATTACTTGTGCTTCAGATGGTACTTTAGCGCAAAGGAGTGAATATGAATCTAATAATTTTATGTTGTTAACGCCGAAAAGAGCAAACGATGACGGGTTTGCTATGACAGGAAGTTTTTCTTGTATGACATTAAGTGCTTTATTGATTTTTGATACTACCGAATTTGCTAAAAAAGCAAATTATGTTCATACGATCAGTAATATGGGTCAAGAAGTAATTAAACGTGAAGCTGAAATACAAGATATGGTAGATCGAGATTTCGAAAGGATTGTTTACCTAGGTTCTGGTAGTCTTTCTGGGTTAACTCGTGAAGCACAATTGAAAATTTTGGAATTGACAGCAGGAAAAATTGCGACAGTATTTGACTCTTCAATGGGATTTCGTCATGGACCTAAATCATTTGTTAATAAACAGACTTTAGTTTTTGATTTTATAAATAATGATCAATATACCCGAGAATATGATTTAGATATCCTAGAAGAGGTTAAAGAGGACGAAATAGCAGCTGGAGTATTCGCGATTGGTCAGACAGGTGAACGTAATTTCTCTGGAGATCAATTTTCTTTTTATGAAAGAACAACATTATTACCAGATGGGTATTTAGCTTTGGCTGATATTATGATAGCGCAAACAGTAGCTATATTAACTTCTATTAAAGTAAATAATACGCCAGACACCCCATCACCGAGTGGTACAGTTAATCGTGTTGTAAAAGGGGTAACCATTCATGAGTTTAAAAAATAAATAAAAAGGTGAGTAAATATATGGTGAAAATGACAAAAGCTAAAAAAGAAAAGATGGATAAGCTATCTACTTCCGCTGGTATTATTAACGCTTTGGCTATTGATCAGCGTGGAGCGTTGAAAAAAATGATTAAACAACTCAATATTGAGCCCACCGGCGAAATGATCGAAGAATTTAAAAAGTTGGTCTCCCAAAATTTAACTCCATATACTTCAGCAATTTTATTAGACCCTGAATATGGATTACAAGCAGCAAACGCTCGGGATGAGCAAGCTGGTTTATTATTGGCGTATGAAGAAAGTGGGTATGATACAACAAGTCCAGGGCGTTTACCTGATCTATTAAATGATTGGTCGGTATTACGTTTAAAAGATGAAGACGCAGACGCAGTTAAGTTCTTACTTTATTATGCTGTGGATGAAGACGCGGAAATAAATCACTCAAGTTTCGCACACCAAATTCGGTAGATAAGCCTTGATATAATTGGGCAGCGTATCGATCCAGAGCTGCAGTTGACTTTCAATGAAGTCTTGTAGTTTATGACTCGCTTTTTCACTGACTGCTTGCAAAATGTCCATTAGTTCTAATAAAGCCACCGACCAGTCAAGTTCTTTTATTTGGTCAGCAAGTTCATAAAATAAGCCGCCTAAGGTCCGCTCGTCATTGGCACAGCGTTGTTGCCAACTTAATAAGATGTAGCGCGTGAACACAATGGTGGTATGACAAATCAAGGATTGATAATTGCGCGTTTGGGTTTCTT
>NZ_AUIQ01000078.1 GCF_000423785.1 Tetragenococcus muriaticus DSM 15685
ATGAACGTATTGCGCTAACAGTGAATCAAAATGAATTTGATTTAGAAACTCCGAAAGTAAGACGAGCCCCGCGTCATTGGTTAAGGTACCACCGTCGTTGGCTATTGAGATGACTTTTTGCTCATTGAATGTAAGAGAATTTTGTTGTAAAGTAATAGACATAAGAACGCACTCCTTTATTGTTATGTTTTGTCGACTTTACAATAACACGAAGTGCGTTCTTTTTGTACACCCAGAAGGTGAAGCAACTAAACTTTTAGAAAAATGAGCATACCAATGATTGAATCATTCTTGGAAAAATTTATAAATCATTCAGGCACAATATAGTGAAAAGTTCATTTCTAAAAAAATCGAAAATGCTAAACTCTTATTTATTTCAGGAGGAAATACCTTTTATTTATTACAAGAACTTAAACGCAAAAACCTTTTATCTCTTATTTTCAAACAAATCAACCAAGGTCTTCCTTTTATTGGAGAATCTGCAGGAGCTATCATTCTAGCCCCAAATATTGAATATAATAAAATTATGGATAATACAGAACTTGCTCCAGAACTCATTGACTATTGCTCACTGGGAATAACAAATTTTTACACGCTACCTCATTACATTGAATTTCCCTTTATAGAAACTGTGCAAAAAACCTTAACAGCGTATCAAGCTAAATTAAATTTGGTCCCAATAAGTAACAGCGAAGTTATTATTATGAACGATACCAGCTATGAAATCCTTAAATAAACATTTAATAGTTCAAATTTCAAAGTTAAAAATATACCAACTAAAAAAAGCCACCCTACGGCAATAGGGTGACACTCTGGTGACTTAGTTGCACATTAATCTCATTTCGCAAGTTCATTATAGCATATAGATTAAAAAACGTACATATTTTGCACGCTTTGAACCTACGTATTTACTTTGCCTTAAAAATTTGAGCTATGTTCTCATTGGTTGGAAGAAAAGGACAAAGACGATTGATAACAAGTTACTGTTCAACTGCACACGTTAGCCGTCGCATCTAACGTAAAAAGGCTAGCTCCTACTCAGAATAGGGCTGGCTTTTTTGCTGTCTTGCAGCAGAGATTCTTTCGTTTCGCAAGTTTATTATAGCATACTATTCCTAAAATATGAATGCGCTTTTTTATAGCTCAAAACATTGAAACTTCATTATTAAAAAGACTTATCTAAATCATCACACCTTTTTCCTGCAAAGAAGAAACCAGGTAGGAAATATTTTCATCAAATACATGGCCCTGCATCCCTTGACTAGCAGCTGCTGCAACATTTACAGCTAAATCATCAATAAAAAAACATTCTGTGGGTTCAAGGTTAAAGTGACTAAAAAATAGTTGGTATATTTTAGCGTATGGCTTGATACACTTCCAGTCGGATGAAATAAAACTTCCGTCAAAATAAGCCATTCCTGGAACAATTTCTATAAAAGAATAGAAATCCTGAGATACATTGGATAGAAGGTAAACAGAATAACCATTCTTCTTTAACGTTTTAACGACTTCTTCCATACCTGATATGGGCGTCATTTTTTCAAACCAAGTATCCATAATGATCGGAATAGACGGATGGAGTGTTTCAGGCAAACGTTTTCTTGCCTTATTTATAATTTCTTCTTTAGTGATTGTTCCCTGATCGTATTGTTCCCATTCGTCTGTATAAAAAATTTCCTCCAACAACATTTGTTGATGCTTTTCCTCAGAAGAAAACTTCCCAATAAACTGAGCAGGATCATACTTGATCAGTACATTTCCCATATCAAAAACAATATTTTTTATCATAGATAGATGCTCCCAAAAATACTTTATTATCTTTTCAAGTTATCACAAAATCTTTATTTAGCACAACAAGAGCCATAAAATTCTATATAACAAACTTTGCTCTAGTTTGTACTAGCAATGTGATAAAAACTGAACTTTAGAAAACAAAGCGTTTCAACTTCAGTTATCAAATAATAAATCCAATGACCTGTTCTATTTTCTTCATATCCACGTGATTAATTTTCTCAATAAAGTCAATTTTACGTTTATTGAAATTTCTAGGGCTAGCCGTCGCTTTTGAATTTCCATTCCAGTTGAAGAATCAAAATCAATCTATACTACGTCTCTCCTTTCTGGCATATGGCGGTTACATCTCTTTGCCAACTGCTGGCATATCTCCCCACACATCTGTTTCGTAAAAAGCTCCTTCTGTAACATTAGCGAACGGATCTTCAATTTTAGGGACCAAAACAATAGTTCCATCCTCCCCGTAAGAAACAAGATATTTTTTACCGGGAAAAACTGTTGTTCCTTTTTCAGCTGGCAAAGTAACCACGATAGATCCACCTTGCGCTCTTGCTTTTGTCTCTAGCATAGAAATCACCTCTTCAATTTGATTATACTTGGTAACGGTAAAATAACCAAGTATAACTAAACTTGTATATTCATCATTTTATATAAGGTAGCTATTATTTTAACCCCTAAAATTGGATATAATAAAATTCAAGCTATTAAAGTTAAAATACATCACGTTATCAAAAAACCATCCTACGGCAATAGGATGGTTTTTTGATACCTCAATTGTGCGTTAATCTCGTTTCGCATTTTAATTATAGCATACTATTTCTAAAATATGAATGTGTTTATACCCATGTTTATGATCATAAACGAAATTCCAAGTGTATCCGCATATAATTTACTCCATAAGGAAATTAAGATAAAAATAAGGCTCGACTATCTTTACAACAGATAATCTGAGCCTTGTCCTGTTAATAAACTTTTTAGTGCACTTCAACAATATCGGAGGTAGTATAAGCTTCTTTCCGTAAAGCTGGAATACTCATCATCGCAATAAAACTCATGATATACAAACTCGCGATAAACAGCATGACTTGAGATACACCTGCGTTATCTAAGATAAAGCCGATCACAACCGATGAGAAGCCGCCCACAGCACGGCCAACATTTAAAATGGTGTTATTAGCAATCGTACGAATATGATGAGGATACAGTTTTGTACAGATAGCACCGTATCCTGAAAACATGCCATTGACAAAAAATCCCATCATTGCACCACCCAGTAGTAAGGTAGTCATTGAATTCACATAAGTAAAGGCATAAACTGACAACATTGAACAGATCAAAAAGATACCATAAGCAAGTCGTGGTCCGAAATAGTCCAAGATATTACCAAAGACCAGCATACCCACACACATCCCTAAGATAGTTGAAATCATCCATAAATTATCACTAGCTTCAATTCCTAAAGAACGTTGCATCATTGTCGGTAACCAGTTCATTAGGCCGAAATAACCCGCAATTTGTACCGTAGTCATAAGCATCAATGCTAGTGTTTGATGCGTCCGTTTTTTATTAGCGAAGAGTTCTTTAATCGAGGCTTTTTCTTTCTTATCGGAGGTGATTTTTGCCCCGCGATCAGTAACATTCTTTTCATCAACCGCAAAGTGCATCCAAGCTACCAGTAGCACCGGCAATAGACCAAACAAGAACAAGCCTTTCCAGCCAAAAATAGGAGCGACCAAACCTGCCAGCAGCGCTGCTCCAATCGAGCCCAACTGCCCCATAATACCATTTAACGAACTAACACGACCCATTTTGTTACTAGGCACAATGCCGCCCATAATCGAAATAGCCACACCATACTCACCACCAACACCGATTCCTGCGATAAAACGCATCAAATATAGATAACCTAGACTTTCGGTAAAGAAAATCATCCCCGTTGCAACCGAAAAAACAAGAATTGTCGATTTGAAGACAGTAAATTTATTATAACGGTCCGCTAAAACGCCAAAAACCAGGCCCCCAGCCAGCATTCCTAAATTAGTAATGGTAGAAATCCATCCACCTTCGACACCACTTAAACCTAGGTGCGCCATGATTGATCCCAGCGTAAATGACAAAAACATCACATTTAAATCATCTAATCCTGAAGCAAAAATGGAAGCAAAAAGGGCTTTTTTATCGTTTGCTCTCAATTGATTCATTTGAACTCTCCTTAATTTGTGCTCTCAGTCACACTTTATTAATTATTTGATGCATCGACCTGCTTCAGCTTTGTCCAACCATCTCCTTTTACCTATAAAAAAAGACCAACAAGCCGAATGCCTGCTGATCGCAAAAAGAATGTGTTTTAAGACACTACCACATAATTACACATGGGGCAGTTTTCCGATTATGACATTCTTCCATGCATCGCAGTACACGGTTAAAGAAATTTAACTTGATATAAGTTTAGAGAAGTTTTTGGGTTTTGTCAAACTTTTTTTAGTAAAAATATGGATTAAAATGAAAGAGTCTACGCAAGTTTTTATATACTAACGTAGATTCTCAATCTTTAAAACCAACAAAATATAAGTCTTGCTAAGAATATATAATACGAGTTTTTCAGAAGCTAGATTTTAACAAAGCTTAGCGCTTTTTACTAACATCCAATTTTATTATGCATTAAAATTAGGTCGCAAAACGTTATTAAAGTCTGTAAAATTACTTTGTTTTTCATAAGGTACAAAAAACTCTGATTCAATTGAAAACATTTCTTCTAATAATGATCTTTCTACTTGAAAGTGTTCTTCAATACTTTGCAAATCAGTAATATGGTTGTTTAGAATCATATGAAAAATACTGCGAATTTTTCCTGGACGCTTTAAGGCAATTTCTCTATCCAATGGTTCTTCTAACTTATAATCGTTTAAAGAAATTTGACGGTAAAAATAGCTATGTTGTTTTGGTGTCAAAAAACCTAATTTATAAGCTCGCATTTCAAGCGCTTGAATGGAAACATGATACTTTAATTTTAAAGGAATATAACTATCAGGATTAGAAATCTTTTTTATTCCTTCAAACTCTTTTTTCACAGTTTGAGCAGGCAAAAGAAAACATGAAGCAAAATAATCTGCTTCTCTTTCTACTTGAGCGCGCTCGTTATTTTCTAACATTAAAAAATCTACATGAGCATGCAACAATAAATGACCTAGTTCATGTGCTAAATCGAAATTTCTTCTAACAGCTGATTTTTTAATTCCTAAAACGATCACAGGAACATCCTTTGTAGACCAAGCACTATAAGCATCTGCTTTACCACCTACGTTTTTCTCCAGAACATGAATGCCTGATTTTTCCAGTGATAATAAAAGATTGCCATTATCGGGACAAATATTTAAAAACTCACGAGCAAGAACAGCTGTCTTCTTTATAGCTGCATTCGTCAATTCACTAGGCAAATGCTCTATAACTTTTTTTCTCAAAGTGATTAAGGTTGTAGGCGGAATATTTAAAAAGCCTTCTAAGTAGTGGATTATTTCTGCAACGAAATTTAAATAGACAACTTCACTGTTCGTTTTTTTTCGAGAAACAACATCTGCTTTACGGTAAGCAATATTATTCTCTGGAAATGTTTGTGTAACAGTTGATTGCTCAAAGAAAAAAGATGATTTCACCTGCAAAATATTTTTTAATTGCAAAACATTTTCAAAAGACGGCTCAGTCATTTGTTTTTCAAATTGCCAAATAGACTGCTCAGTTACATTTAATCTTTCCCCAAGCTCCTTACGAGAAAGACCGTGTAACATGCGAGCTAATTGTAAACTTTTCCCGTAAAACATTATTTTCTTCCCCTTTTATCTATAAAGCTACTCATCGGAAGCTTCTTTTTCTTCTTTTGGTACTGTATAAGGATAATCATAAAGATTACCTGCCACGATTTCCTCGTCTCCAACCACTGCAGAGTATTCATCTTCCTCTATATTAACAGTGGAGCTTTGTAAATAAGATGACAAATTTTGAATCTCATGTAGCTCCTTTATTTCATCGTCAGGCAAAACTAGCGATACAGATTCAATGACTTTTTCTGCGCTAGTTCGATATACAATAATATAAAAGCTGTCGTATTGTGTTAAGTCTTTCTCAGAAATAGCGTCTTCTGCTAACGGTAAGGCTAATTGAACAAAAGAATTAGTTAATTCCCTTTCTCCCTTATAAATGGAGTCAAGCTTTGCCTCATTGATCTTTGCGTAATCAGATAAATACTGACTCGTTTTCTCTTGTTTATTCTTGGAAAAAGTCTGCTGTAAACGAAAATCATTTTTTATAATAAGAAGAGAAGGTTTACTTTTATTAAGTGTAAATTCTAAATACTGCCAACTTTGTCCAGCTGTCTTTTTCTTGTATTCCATAAAGTCTGACACGTTTTTGGCAATCCCATCATCAATAAAATTTCCTCTTGTAAATGCAAACGCAGCTGAAACCTTTAGTCTATTTCTCATTTCCCTGCGAAGTTCCAAATATTCTTTGTAGCCATTTAATAACCCATCCACTACTGCTTGTGCTTGCTTTTCATTTAAAACTGTCCCTTCCATTAGCTTTGCCTCCATCTATCTGTATTTCATTTATTATATACTATTAATTTTATAATTTAAACCAAAGAGTACAAAAAATCGATATTTTTTAAAGTGAATTGTGATATGCGCCCTATCTTATAAACACTATTAGGTAACGACTTTTATCAATAATTTCTTGTGAATACACTTTCGTTATTCTGCCTTTCTTTTCAAGTTTAAAAATTTTACGTGATATATAAAGCACTTTCTCACGATTTTAGTGTACTGCTATTTTTCTAAAATTAAATTTTAGTCTTGTTATTAAACTCAAGTTTCGCATACCCAAAATGATGATGTCCCTTTGATAGAACAACGCTGATAGTAAAATAATGGTTCGCTTGACTTTTGTTCAAAGGATACAAAAAGAACTCCTTTTGTTTTATAATGGATTTAACGACAAATCTAAAAACAAGGAGTTCTTGCTCTTATGATACACTTAAAAAACATCAAAAATCAATTACCAAATGAAATGAACGCAATTTTTTCTGAACTGAACGTCCTGAAAT
>NZ_AUIQ01000079.1 GCF_000423785.1 Tetragenococcus muriaticus DSM 15685
CGAGGATCCGGGATATGAACATATTGGGCTAACAATGAGTCAAAATGAATTTGTTTTAAAAATTCAGCGACCAAGATAAGCCCCGCATCATTGGTTAAGCTTCCGCCATCGTTGGCGACCGTGATTTCTTTTTGGGCATTGAATGTGAGCGATTTTTGTTGTAAAGTGAAAGACATAAGAACGCACTCCTTTTGTGTTTATTGTTGTTTTTATCGACTTTACAATAACATAGAGTGCGTTCTTTTTGTACACCTAGAAGGTGTGGAAACAGTTTTTTAGAAAAAAGGTCATGCCAAGGGTTAAACGGCCCTTGGCAAAATTTAGAAATCATTCAGGTATAATTATTTAAAGAAAAATTTTTAAACGAGGTGAATACAGTGGAACTATTACAAAATGCTGTTAGCGGAACCTTGGAATCTAGTGATATTCAAATCACTATCCAACCCGTTGATAATGCGGATATCCAAATTGATTTGGATAGTAGTGTAGAAAAACAATTTGGCCGTAAGATTCGGCAAGTCATCACAGATACGTTAGAACGTCTAGGTGCCCAAGGGGTCAAAGTGACGGCTGTAGATAAAGGTGCGTTAGATTGTACCATTCAAGCGCGTACAATTACAGCTGTACATCGTGCAGCTAAACAAGAACGATATGATTGGAAGGAGATTGACTCATGGAACGATTAAGAAGAACAATGATGTTTGTCCCTGGCCAAAATGCGGCGATGTTAAGAGATGCACCATTATATGGGGCAGATTCTATTATGTTTGATTTAGAAGACGCGGTGTCCTTGCCAGAAAAAGATTCTGCAAGAACGTTAGTTCACAATGCTTTACGTACTTTTGATTACAGTAGCGTAGAAACAGTGGTTCGTATTAACGCTTTAGATGCTGGCGGAAAATTAGATGTTGAAGCGATGATTTTAGCAGGCATCGATGTTATCCGTTTGCCTAAAACAGAAACAGCACAAGATATCATTGATGTTGAAAAAGTGATTACCGAAGTAGAAGAGCAAAACCATATCGAAGTAGGGACTACGAAAATGATGGCCGCTATCGAATCAGCAGAAGGGGTATTAAATGCGCCTAACATTGCTAAAAGTTCTGATCGCCTCATTGGTATTGCTTTAGGAGCAGAAGATTATGTGACAAATCTAAAAACAGAACGTTATCCTGATGGTAAAGAATTATTTTTCGCACGTAGTATGATTTTACATGGTGCAAGAGCTGCTGGCATTGCTGCTATTGATACAGTTTATTCCAACGTTGAAAATCCTGAAGGCCTTGAAAGCGAAGTACGACAAATTAAACAACTTGGTTTTGATGGAAAATCAGTGATTAATCCACGGCAAATTCCAATTGTAAATAAAATTTATGAGCCAACAGAAGATGAAGTGCAAAACGCTAAAGAAATTATATGGGGGCTGCGCGAAGCACAAGAAAAAGGTTCAGGTGTGGTTTCTGTAAACGGAAAAATGGTGGATAAACCCGTCGTTGAACGTGCAGAACGTGTGGTTGCTTTAGCTATAGCTGCAAATATGATTAAAGAGGAGGATATTTAGTTATGGTAGTAAATAATGTTGGCAAAGATATTCCTCAAGAATATGCGGACCAGTTTGGGGTTTATGAAGGAGAACTTGCTCATATTAGCGAATATAAAGAAGCAAGCCGTCAAACAAAACCAACAAAACCCAATGATGAAAAATTATTAAAAAGTATTCGAGAAGCTATTCAAAAAACAGGCTTAAAAGATGGGATGACGATTTCTTTTCACCATCATTTTCGTGAAGGCGACTACGTAATGAATATGGTCTTAGATGAAATTGCAAAAATGGGCATTAAAAATATCTCTATTGCCCCAAGTTCAATCGCGAATGTCCATGAACCGTTAATTGACCATATTAAAAATGGCGTAGTGACAAATGTTACTTCTTCTGGTTTACGCGATAAAGTAGGTGCCGCTATTTCTGAAGGCATTATGGAAAACCCAGTTGTGATTCGTTCCCACGGAGGCAGAGCGCGGGCGATTGCTGCAGGCGATATTCATATTGATGTAGCCTTTTTAGGGGTACCGAGTGCTGATGAATATGGTAATGCGAATGGGACAAAAGGAAAGGCCACTTGTGGTTCATTGGGTTACGCCATGATTGATGCAAAATATGCAGACCAAGTGGTAGCTATTACGGACACTTTAGCGGATTACCCAAATACACCTATTAGCATACCGCAAACTGATGTGGACTATGTTGTAGAAGTTGACGCAATTGGAGACCCAGAAGGTATTGCAAAAGGCGCTACCCGTTTTACTAAAGATCCAAAAGAATTGATTATTGCGCAAAATGCGGCGAAAGTTATCACTAATTCACCTTACTTTAAGCAAGGTTTTTCTTTCCAAACAGGTACTGGGGGTTCTGCTTTAGCTGTTTCTCGTTATATTCGTGAACAAATGATTGAAGATGGCATTACCGCAAGTTTTGCTTTGGGCGGTATCACAAATGCAATGGTAGATTTATTAAAAGAAGGGCTAGTGGAAAAAATCATTGATGTACAAGACTTTGACCATCCATCAGCTATTTCCCTTGATGAAAATGACGAACATTATGAAATTGATGCTAACATGTACGCTTCACCTTTAAGTAAAGGGTCAGTCATTAATAAATTAGATACAGCTGTTTTATCCGCTTTGGAAGTTGACACGGACTTTAACGTTAATGTCATCACTGGTTCAGATGGTGTCCTTCGTGGTGCTTCAGGTGGACATTCCGATACGAGTGCTGCTTGTAATATGAGCTTGGTTATTTCTCCATTAGTTAGAGGCAGAATACCAACGTTTGTTGATAAAGTAAATACAGTCGTTACACCGGGAGATAGTGTGGATGTGATTGTGACGGAAGTAGGCATTGCAATCAATCCTAATCGTCAAGATTTGATCGACCACTTTAAAGACCTAGATGTACCTCAATTTACTGTTCAAGAGCTTAAAGATCAAGCTTATAGTATTGTTGGAGAACCTGATCCTATTGAATATGGAGATAAGACGGTTGCTTTGATTGAGTATCGTGATGGTACTTTAATTGATGCGGTGAAAAATGTCTGAGCAAGTATTTTCAGGGGCTGAAGTATCTTTAGCTGAAATGCTTGAGACTCGCGAATTGCGTGCTAGTCGGCAAACAGAGTTACTGCATAAATGGCCAAATGCTTCATTGTTATTAGCGACAATGAATATTCCCGGTCCTGTGAAAAACTCAGTTGTACTAAGTCGAGTTTTTTCACAGATGGTCGCACAGATTAAAGAAAAACTGACGGATATTCATGTTCTTTATAAAGTAGAATATGATTTTAAAACGGGTGCTGAATTTTATCTTCTAGCAGAAGTTTCTCCCGTAACGTTAAAAGAGATGATGATTGATTTAGAAGAAAACTTTCCTTGCGGGCGATTGTTTGATCTAGATATTCATTATTTTGCAGACGGTCTACAAAGTATCAGTCGTCAAGATATTGATCTTTCCCCAAGACAATGCTTAATTTGTCAAAGAAATGCCAAAGAATGTGGACGTGAGCGGCGTCATTCAGTAGAAGAAATGCAAGCAAAAATTGCAGAAATTATTGATAAAGAAAAATAAATAGAAGCAACAAAAAAGCATCGCGTGATTTTTCCACGCGGTGCTTTTTTTACGAATAATAGGATTAATATCGGGTCATATTTGAAACTTATTGGACCAATAAATAAAGATAAGCACATAAGATTAGCGAACTTATGTGCTAAACGAGCAATAAGCTCATAAGTCCACTAACCTTATGTGCTTATCTTGTTTTAACCACACTAGTTTATTGATCTTATGTGCTTAATCCACTCTAAATGGAGCTTTCGCTATTCTTTTCTTAAAATAAGCACGTAACTTCGACAACCTTATGTGTTTATTTTGTTTTAGCCACACTAGTTTGATGAACTTATGTGCTAAACGAGCAATAAGCCCATAAGATTTGCAAACGACAGGCTGTTAGTCATAATAAAGTTCTTATTTTTCTGTGTTTTATAAAAACATAGAAATCTTTTTTGTATTTCAAACAATAAATGAGATGATTAGTGTTAACAGCGACAAATAAATAATGTTGACTAGATAAAAATTACGAGTAAACAGCTTACGGTCATTTGGAATCTGAATATGAACAATTTTATAGCCAATCAGATTGGCTAAAGAAGCAATCAATGTTCCTAATCCGCCAATATTGACCCCTAAAAGAATCGACTGGTGATATTTAGTAAAGGGTGCTAGCAAGATGGCTGCAGGAACATTAGAAATTACTTGCGAAGCCAATATACCATCTAATAATGTACTTATTGGATTAGTAAATGTTCTCTGTAGCCAGTTAACCAATTCCTCCGATTGACTGAGATTTCCTACGATAATGAAAAAGAAGGCAAAAGTACAAAGCAGCCGATAATCGATTTTTCGAAAAAGTTGAGGCCGCCAAAATAAGATAATGCCAGCCACGATGATAAAGGCTATAAGATAATGAATCACACTAAAAACACCAGCGATCATTACGATCATTAAAAGACCATAAATAATTGCTTTTTGATGATCAAATGGCTTGCTAATTATTGTTAAGCTAAGAGGGTCTTTAGGTATAAATTGGATAGACACCATGAGTAACACCAATGATAAAACAGCTAACAGACCAGTTAAATAGAAAAATTCCAATAAAGGAATATTATAATACGAATATAAAAATAAGTTTTGTGGATTGCCAAATGGGAAAAAACTACTTCCTAAATTTGCTGCAATAATGATATAAACGCTACCTAACAATACGGATTGACGATTAGCAATCACTTTTGTCATTCGCAGATAAATAGGTAATAAGGTTAATATTGCTACATCATTGGTTAAAAACATCGAACTAAAAAAGCTTAATAATACAATATATCGGATCAGCTGTCGGAAAGTCAGACTTTTTTTAACTAAGATCTGACCGAAATAGCTTAAAATTCCAGTAGAGTCCAGTCCACTGATAACCAACATTAAGCCACCTAGCGTCGCAATGACTTTAAAATTAATATCTTGGACAGAAAAACGACCTAAAGTCACAGCGATAATTGCCAGCAAGAGTGAAATACTAAAAAGTAGATCGTTGCGGAAAAAATTGATTGTCCTTTTCATTAATTGGCTCCTTATGAATGCTAGGATGTGCTAATTTTAGCACTCTTTTTCTAAGGTTAAAATAAAAAGATACGAAGTTATTTTCATGAGGAATAAAGCAAGACCTGGTATTTGTCATAGCATCAAAAATTATATGAAAGTTGGCGTAGCCTAATACCTCCCAACTTTTCGGTGCTCATTTGAGAACTGTCTAAAATCATCATTTTTAGACTTTTTTTGTCAGCAGATTAGTATATCTGATTGCTGTAATAGGATATAGTAAATTTTTCCCATGGTCGATACCTGCTCTTGTAAGTGGTATCACTGGGACTCCTATGTTGAATCAAATTGGTATTATGCTCGTGATTGTAGTAAGTATATTAGGTTTCTCAGCTACTTTAGTTTGGAGGAAGTATGCAAATCAGACATAAGGAGATTTATAGTAAAAAGCTAACGAATTGATAGAGTAGCGGCATAATCCCTACTGCATGAATTAAACGAGCAATCTGGATCATAGCGACACTATTCATATTGACGCCGTAGTCAGCCGAAATCAAAGCAATGTCTGTAGCTCCAGCAGGACAGGAAGCAAATAGGGCAGAAGTAAAGTCTAGCCAATTTTTATGCTTATTTATTTGGGCATAAAAATAACTAATGAGTAAATAGATAATAATTAAAAGCATAGCTGGTATAAAAAAAGATACCAAAGAAGTTGCGACTTCACGAGTAAAACTAGATCCTACCATTGATCCGGCTAAAATTTGAGCAAATTGTCGAATTTGAATAGGAAAAGCAGTAATATTCGTACGTAACTTAAATAGACCGGAAAATAACAAAGATAGACTAAGCGTTCCTGCTGGAAAACCTAAAAGATAGCCTAACAGTCCCCCCAGCAATTCCGACAAGCATAACAATTAAAAAGTGTTTTTTATTCAAAAATGGTATTTGGTTAGTTGTTACCGTATTTTCTTTGGTAGAGTCAGGGGAACTTTCGGTAGAAAAAAGGTTGATCCAAGCTGGAAAAAGCAACAAAACGCCCACACTACGTACTAATTGCATGATGGCAACCACATGGATGTCAGAATCAAAATCAGCTGCGATTAAAGTCGTGTCCATTAAGCCACCGGGTGTGGTTGCTAAAAGCCCCGTTAAGACATTCCAATCAAAAATATAGGAAAAAGCAAATCCGAGTATAAATGTACCTGAATGATTTATAAAAATTTGTGGATAACGCATTCGACCGATCAACGAGGTGACTTTTATGTTATTTTCCCTTTTTATCGCCACTTTTTAATCAAGAATAGGAAGGGATAATCGAACGACGCTAAAAAAAGATAAAATTCTTCCTAGAGAATGAAAGCCAAGCCTTTTTTATAAGGATGAAAAGGGCAAAAGTAAACTAGAGATTCAATCGCTGAATTCGTGTAAGGACTTCCCAAAAAAGTGTATTGTAAACATTTGTACTTGATAAGGGAATTTGCACTTGACGCGCGTGCTCTGTGACTTTTCCAGC
>NZ_AUIQ01000080.1 GCF_000423785.1 Tetragenococcus muriaticus DSM 15685
ATGGCCTTACTGTAAAAAGCCTTGCATCTATTTTAACAAATAGATCGAATAAATGTTGGTAAATTAACAAATTAGCTATAATCAGGAGGCATTAAATAAATTGCATTTAATAGGAGGTACTAAGCTGTAATGATTAACGAAGAGAGTCTAACTACAAGTAGAAAACATACAAAAAAAGCCCCCTGTCGAAAATGACGGGGTTGAAAATAAACCTATTTTCCAAACAATTCATATACGGTATTTGAGTCTAAAAATCCCAAAAGATGTGCACGCTCATCACTTTTATCAACTAACCTACATATATCTTTATTGATATTTCTCCAGCCGTATTTTTTATTTATTGTATTAACAAAATGTTTGATTATAAGTATAACAATTCCCAACTTATTTGAAGGAGTCCTGCTATTATCGCCATTAACAGTGTAGAGATATCCTTTCCATTGTTTTCTGCATAAGGGTTTAGTACTTAGTTGAAGATCAATAACATTAGCATTATGTGCACATATATTTCTAACAAAGTTAAGACACTTTAACCAAGATATCAATTCTTTCTTAGTGCAATTGAACATCTCAGATAATTTTTTCTTGTTTTTGTCTGACAATATTTCTACTATTCTCACGAGTTCTCCAAAAGTAAGAACTTCAACCGCTAGCCATATAGTTGGAAAACCATCGACATCTTGATTGTTAGTGTCCTTTACATCATTAATAAAAGATCGTTTAATAGATTTAAGCAAACTTTTTTTGAATTGAAATTGTCTTGTCTCTATTTCGAATTTCTTATAGTTATGTTTATCACACCAGTTAGAAAAATTAAGGTAACCGAACGGACCATAAGAGTTTCCTAAAATAAAAGAAAGTCTAGTTTTTAAAGCAACTTCGATTTTTTCAATTGCATGTAATAAATGTATTCTTAAATTTTTATCTTGATAGTATCGTGTTAAAACCTCAGAAAAATTAACGCCGCTATAATCATCATATGTATGTTTATTACTATTATTCTTATTTGCTAAAGGAGCAGCAAACTGTTTAATACGATAATAACCAATAATTTTTAATTTATTTACATCTCGTTTACTTACTTTCATCCCTCTGCTTTGCAATAATGAAAGCTGATCTTCAAAAGTCAATGACGTAGGCGTTTTCATAAAGCCCCTCCAAAATAAAAACCCCCATGTCAGTACTTGACTGTCCTTTAAAAAGGAATGGGGGGATTGTCTTCTCATCTATAATATATCATTTAGAGTTATGAGTTTCAATACTTACGCTATATATAATATGTTTATTATCTTTTTATAGGATTTCATAGGTTTGCAAAGAGTTATAAAATTGGCGCTAACCAAACATATCTCGTCATATTTTTTAGTGTAGAGTTTTATTAAATAACAAAAAGCCACCTCTATTAAGAAAGTAATAGTTAATTAAAAGAAATATCAGTATTTTATTTATCTAGGTTCTTCTTCACTTTCTTAACAGCGTTTGCATATGCTGTTATGTCATTGTAGTCAGTTTCAATCGAAGCTCCCAGCCCCAGTTTTAACTAATTCTACTCTAAAATGAGAATCGCACGTCATCATTCTCCAAGACTTTTTTTCAGAAGTAGCCGGTTTATTATAAACAACTAAATTTCGTAATACTTCAAACATGTACCAGGTACTTCTTCAGGAATAATTGAAGCCTTTTTCTTTACTATTTCGTTTAACTTGTATATCTTTAGCGCTTACGCGTACAACTATACTGTCTCTCTTTCGTATTGGCACTTTATACACTGCGGTCTATTTCTGTGATTGTTTTTTCAGATTACTAATCTCTATTGAACTATAGGCAAAAGGCCTCCACCAGCACTAACTGTTGAAGGTCTTCATTTTATACAGTGTTTAAGATTTCCCAATAATGTAACATAAATTCCTTACTTCACCCAAGAAACACTTTTGCCAATATCGATATAACCTTTCTTGCCATTACTTCTAGGCTGGACTCCCCAAACAAAACCGTCGCCAAAAACAACGTTATTAATTTTGATCTTCGTCCCTTTCGCAAGTTCAGCAATCACATTATTTCCCGTCTTTGGTGAACTGCGTAATTTCACTTTCGTTGCAGTTGTTGTAATAGTCTTCATTTCAATATCCTCCACGTCTTTGTGATTTTCTTTATCAGGAACTTGATGATTTTGACGAAAAAAGTAGAACAGATCCCTCCTGACGATCTGATTTAAATCCAAGTCCCCATTGTAACCATTAAGTCTTCCCTTTGAAGTATATTGATGAATATCATACTGCTTCGTAGCGGTCGGATTTGCTCCTTGATATTGTCCGGTGTTCTTTCCATAAGTGGGTAGCCAAACACCATCAAATTTTTCTGTTGCTAAATTAAAACTTTTGTATAAGTGGTTAGCAACATAAACGCCAACTTTTTTCGCGCCGAGTTCTTTTAGTTTTTTACGATAAGCCTCACAACCACCTCGCATATCTTGCATGGATTGTTCTTCTACATCTAACCACCAAAAGCTAGGTTGAAATTTTTGTGCTCTTTGATAAAAATCTTTGGCCTCTTGTTGCATATCTGCCTTAGACGTCCCTCGTACCCAAGCATAAACCGCCACTGGCACGCTTCGTTTTTGAAACTCTTTAATGTGCGTTTGATAGTGCTTATCGATATAATTGGATCCATATTGTACACGTACAATAACGCCGTCGATTTTTGCAGCTAGTTGATCATAATTGATCTGCTGCGGCACTTGCCATTCACTAATATCAATAATCGTTGGTTTAGGAATCATTTCATTGCCTCCTTTTTCTGTTAAAAAAAGCGAGAAGATCGCTCCTCTCGCTTTCCTTTTTAAAACAATGGTGTTTCGATCGTTTCTACATATTTTGCGCTATCGATCGTTTGATACAATCTTACCCCGTCTTTGTCAAAAATATCCAAATCACGTAATTGTTCCATTGCTTCGCGAACTTCGGCTTCTGTCAAGTCTTCCGCAGCCACTGCTGGGATTAAGTTGTGTTTTCTGCCTTCTTCATTTAAGAATGTTAGATATAATTTTTTCATGATTTTCCCTCCTAGGATTTATTTATTCAACAATTTCTTCTGCGTCTTGCACATGTGAATATTCTACTTTTTCAGTGACTAAAGCTAATTCATTTTCTGCTGGAGCTAAATTCGCCATGGTTTCTCCCAGCGCTAATACAGCAGCTTCGTTTGGTTCTGAAATCACATCGTTGAAGTTTTTCTTAATCGTTTTGTCTTCCCCAGGTTGACTGAGTTCGACCGTTAATTTTGTATTTTCTAAATTTTTCATCTTCATTCTCCTCTATATTTTATTTTTCATAAGCAGCGCCGCCTACACTATCTATAAACGTGGTTAGCAGGAAAAATGTCACGGTTTTAATTAAACTTTTTTCGTTTAAATAAAAAAGCTCTAGTAAACAGGCTGCGGAGCTGCTTACTAGGGCGTGTATTCCAATTATTCAGTTATTTACTACCGGCTTAGACAATATTGTTACGATATTACAGCTGGTACCAGTAAATTTTAATACGATAGAAGTAACGTCAATTGCTTAAAACTAGATAAAGCTAAAAGTTAACTGCTTATCAACTGATTCTGCAATTTGTTCAAGGGTTTTAATTGTTGGATTGGCATTCCCATTTTCAATTCTAGCAATAGTAGATTGAGGTTTATTGACTGTTTTAGCAAATTCTTCTTGAGTAAAACCCAACGAAGTTCTTAATTCCATTACAGCAACCGCATAATCCAACTTTTGTTCTTCTTTTTCCATCATTTTTGTAAGGGAAGCATTATTTCTCTTCTCTTTTTCAAGGTAATCGGAAAATTTGGTTGTATTGCTGTTAGTCATGATTTACACCTCTCATGTATTTATCTTTCAAATTTTTGGCATGCTGAATTTCTTTTTTAGGGGTCTTCTGCTCCTTTTTAGTGAACCCGTGTGTGATAATATACTGATTGCCTACTTTTTGAAAATACAAGCAGCGTTGAATATTAGAACCAACTTTTGAGCGTATTTCATATATTTCGCCATCTAGCTTTTTAATCCATTGCATTTTTTTAGCCGTAGTCAAACCTAATGTTTCTATTTTGTTAATTACTTGCAGTAATTTTGCCTTGTCTTTTGTGGGTAATGAATTAATAAATTCAATGGCTTCATTTTTATTATCCAATTCTAAAAATTCAAATTCTACCTTCCTATTCGGGAGCGTCAATAATTTTGTGTAAATGAGTTGCCCTTCTGTAAAACAATTCGTTATTCTGTAAACATCGAAGCTAAGGTATCGGTCACTTGTTGGAAGCCCTTATGGCTTCGGTTTAAAAACTTTTGATTATAATGGTCAAAGATAGAAACAAGGAAACGTTCTAAAGATTCTTCATTTTGAAATTGCTCTTTTCTGTGACTGTATTTTTTAATTTGCTTATTGAAAGATTCAATTAAATTCGTTGAATAAAGGGTACGACGGATACTTGGAGGAAATTCATAGAACGTCAATAAGTCTTGATTTGCTAGAAGCGACTGCATCATTTTGGGATAAGCTTTCTGCCATTTATCCGTCATATAGGTTAGACAGCGTAGGGCTTCTTCTTTGGTGCTTGCTTGATAAACCGTCTTAAAGTCCTCACAGATTTCTTTTCGATCTTTGACCCGTACTTTATGTGCCAGATTACGAGAGACATGGACACAACAGTGTTGATACTGGGCTTGAGGATAGATTTGATGAATCTTCTCTTTCATGCCTTTTAGACCGTCTGTGATAAAAAGCAGTACATCTTGAACGCCTCTGGCGTGAATATCTTGTAATAGTTCTTCCCAAATAGCTAGGGATTCTGTCGGCGCAATCGTGTAGCCCAGGACTTCTTTGGTACCGTCTTCTCGAATCCCAATAGCAATATAAACGGCTTCTTTGGCTACGGTTTGTCGTTTTAAAGGAATGTAGGTCGCGTCCATAAAAACAGCAACATATTCCTGGTGTAACGCTCTAGTTTTAAACGCTTGAACTTCTTCTGTTAGGGCTTTTGTCATATTGGATATCGTTTGGGGCGTATAATGATGTCCGTACATTTTCTCAATTAATTGGGCGATCTCTGACATCGTTACCCCATTTTCAAACAGATGAATGATCGTTGTTTCTAATGTATCATTGGATCTTTTATAAGTTGGCAATGTCTGTTGTTTAAACTCCCCATTGCGATCTCGAGGAATTTCCAATGACAATTCGCCATACTCTGTTTTGATCGTTCGTTGGTAAGCCCCGTTTCTTGAATTGCCAGAATTGAACCCTGCTCGTTCATATTTTTCGTAATCCAGAAAAGCCGTTAGTTCGGTCTTAAGGAGTACATTGACTGCGTTTTCCAGGTGGGAACGAAAGCATTCGTTCAAATCGCCTTTATTTACTAGTGTTTGTAAAATATCTGTAGTAAAATCATTCATAGGGAAGTCCTCTTTTCTGTGAGTTAGTTGTCGTTAACTTTATTCTACAGAAAGGACTTCCTTTTTTGTATGGTATTTTCTCTATTTACACAAAATATTTTACACTCTC
>NZ_AUIQ01000081.1 GCF_000423785.1 Tetragenococcus muriaticus DSM 15685
CTTACGACAAACCTTTTTCGACCGTTCGTTCACAAACGTCCGTAAGAGCTCCCAGGGTAAGACATTTATCTTTCTCTCCATAACCTCTTGATTTACTGTCTTGGTTTTACGTTTACCTTTTGGACTTCAGCTTGATATGCAGCCTTATCCACCATTTAGCCTCATCAAGTTCCTGTTCGTAGGCTTGAAAGATTTGCGACACCACTTCCTTCACCCCATCATCACTGATTTCAGCTTGTGGCTCGCTACGCTTGGCGGTAACTACCTGCGACTGGACTTTCACCAGCTAGATAAATGCCATGCCTGGCACACATAATAAAATCAGCTAAGTAGAATTCTACTTAGCTGATTTTATTATTTTATCAAAACTTTTCTAATGGTAACCAGTCTAGAACATGTTGAATACTTTTTTCCCAGAACGTCCAATCATGCCCTCCCGGACCGTCTTCAAAAGTTACGTTATAGCCTTGTTCTTTCATTTTGTCCGTAGCATGAGTACTCGCTTGGTATATCGGATCTTCGGTCCCGCATATAATATAAAACTGAGGCATCTGACCTACGTCCAAAGTTTCAATCAAATGAATTAAATCATTTTCCGAGCCTTTGATTTCTTCCAATGGACCAAAAATCCCTTCCCAATATTTTTTACTTCTAATTTCTAATAATTGTTCTTTTCCTTCAGCAATTGTTAATCCACCTGAAATAGAAGCAATAGCTGCAAAATTTTCTGGTCTTCTTAAACCTAGTTTCACAGCTCCATAGCCGCCCATGGAGACACCGGCTGCGAATGTTTTTGCTTTTTTTGTGGTTAACTGCGGAAATAATTCATGACAAATTTTAGGTAATTCGTCAGCTATAAACGTCCAATAATTCATATCATATTGAGTATCTGTATACCATGCTAAATCAGTCGAAGGAATAATTACAGCTAACCCCATATTTGAGACGTAACGTTCAATTGCTGTACGTCTTTGCCACACACTATGATTGCCATTCATACCATGTAACAAATATAGTACAGGTACATCTTCTGTTACTCCTTTAACATCTGTACCGAATGCTTTTTTCGTTTCTTGGGGTAAAATGACATCTAACATAACTTCCATTCCTAATACATTCGAAAAAGCATTCACTTGCAAAAGTGCCATTCGTTTCTTCACATCCCTTATGTTTTACCATATATTGTAGCAGACTTTACTCTATAAAAAAAAGATCCCATTGATGTAAAATCAATCAGGATCTTCTCTAGCTATTTTACGCTTTCTTGCAGTAATTTCACTTTGTCTATTTTTTCCCATGGTACATCAATATCTGTTCTACCAAAGTGTCCATAAGCAGCTGTATCTTTATAAATAGGACGACGTAAATCTAACATTTCTATAATTCCAGCTGGACGCAAATCAAAGTTTTGGCGAACAGCTTCAATTAATTTTCCTTGGCTTACTTTTCCAGTTCCGAAAGTATCAATCGTAATAGATACCGGTTCGGCCACGCCAATAGCATAAGCAAGCTGTACTTCAGCTTTATCAGCTAACTCAGCAGCAACAATATTTTTAGCAATATAACGAGCCGCATAGCTGGCCGAACGATCTACTTTAGTAGCGTCTTTTCCAGAAAATGCACCACCACCATGACGAGAATAACCACCGTATGTGTCTACAATAATTTTACGACCTGTTACACCAGCGTCTCCTTGTGGCCCTCCAATAACGAATCGGCCAGTAGGATTGATGAAATACTTCGTATCATCATCTAACAAGTCATCAGAAACAACTGACTTTATGACTTTTTCAATCATATCCCGACGAATCGTTTCATTGGCGATTTCATCATCATGTTGTGTGCTAATAATGATTGTATCTACTCTTTTAGGTTTCCCATTTTCGTCATATTCGACAGTTACTTGTGATTTCGCATCTGGTCGTAAATAACTAATTTCCCCAGTTTTTCTTAAATTAGCTAAACGAGCGACAATTTTATGACTTAAAGAAATAGGTAAAGGCATCAATTCTTCTGTTTCATTCGTTGCAAACCCAAACATAAGTCCTTGGTCTCCAGCACCAATAGCATTGAGCCGCTTTTCTTTATCTTTTCTGGCTTCTAAGGACGTATCAACACCTTGTGCGATATCTTGTGATTGTTCGTCAATAGCAACTAGGACCGCTACATTATCACTATCAAAGCCATATTCAGGCTGGTCATAACCAATTTCTTTAACCGTTTGACGAACGACTTTTTGCATATCCACATATGCTGAAGTCGAAACTTCACCAAAAACCAAGACTAATCCCGTTGTTACTGCTGTCTCACAAGCAACACGCGCCATCGGGTCTTGTTTTAATAGCGCATCTAAAATCGCGTCACTAATTTGATCAGCAATTTTATCTGGATGCCCCTCTGATACAGACTCAGAAGTAAATAAATTTCTTTCTTTCATGATAATAATTCCCCCTAAAAAATATTTTTCGGTTACAAGGCATCTCCACTTATAACACACAAGTGAATCCTCTCGGGAACTTGCAACGGCCTGATTCTAATAGACAATAAAACAATCTACTTTTATTTCTGTCATTGAAATAAAACGAAACCTAAACTGTCAGCAAAGCCCTTATTTTAACTTAAAAAAAAGCATTCATCACTGAATGCTTCGATGGTCCGTACGGGACTCGAACCCGTGTTACCGCCGTGAAAGGGCGGTGTCTTAACCTCTTGACCAACGGACCGCTGATACGGGGAAGGAGGGATTCGAACCCTCGCGCCGAGTCTATCGACCTACACCCTTAGCAGGGGCGCCTCTTCAGCCACTTGAGTACTTCCCCAAAACCAAAAAGTATTCACTTTTCATGGGCCTAAATGGACTTGAACCATTGACCTCACGCTTATCAGGCGTGCGCTCTGACCAACTGAGCTATAGGCCCTTCATTATATTTATAACAAAAGCGGGTGACGAGAATCGAACTCGCGACAACAGCTTGGAAGGCTGTGGTTTTACCACTAAACTACACCCGCATGACAACGGTCTGGACGGGACTCGAACCCGCGACCTCCTGCGTGACAGGCAGGCATTCTAACCAGCTGAACTACCAGACCCATTTTACTGGGACCTTCAATACTTTATAATAAGTATAATTGCGGGAGCAGGATTTGAACCTGCGGCCTCCGGGTTATGAGCCCGACGAGCTACCAGACTGCTCCATCCCGCGCTAATAATTAATTAATATATTTCCATATAACATACCTTTAAATTAAGGTATGGTCCGTACGGGACTCGAACCCGTGTTACCGCCGTGAAAGGGCGGTGTCTTAACCTCTTGACCAACGGACCATTATTCAGTGAAGTGGGCCTAAATGGACTTGAACCATTGACCTCACGCTTATCAGGCGTGCGCTCTGACCAACTGAGCTATAGGCCCTTCATTATATTTATAACAAAAGCGGGTGACGAGAATCGAACTCGCGACAACAGCTTGGAAGGCTGTGGTTTTACCACTAAACTACACCCGCCTTACATAAAAGTAAATGGATCGAGACAGAATCGAACTGCCGACACACGGAGCTTCAATCCGTTGCTCTACCGACTGAGCTATCGATCCTAAACGGTCTGGACGGGACTCGAACCCGCGACCTCCTGCGTGACAGGCAGGCATTCTAACCAGCTGAACTACCAGACCCATTTTACTGAGAACTTTCAATATTTTATAATAAGTATAATTGCGGGAGCAGGATTTGAACCTGCGGCCTCCGGGTTATGAGCCCGACGAGCTACCAGACTGCTCCATCCCGCGCTAATAATTAATTTATTTGACGTACCTACATACGAAAAATTCAATAAAGGAGGATAAGGGATTCGAACCCTTGCGCGGTTTTATCCGCCTGACGGTTTTCAAGACCGTTCCCTTCAGCCAGACTTGGGTAATCCTCCAAAAATAAATGATAATGACGCAATGGACCTTGTAGGATTCGAACCTACGACCTGACGGTTATGAGCCGTCTGCTCTGACCAACTGAGCTAAAGGTCCAAGCTCTTAATCACAATCGCGGTGGAGGGGATCGAACCCACGACCTCCCGGGTATGAACCGGACGCTCTAGCCAGCTGAGCTACACCGCGAATATCATTTTATTAAATGACATGGAGCCTAGCGGGATCGAACCGCTGACCTCCTGCGTGCAAAGCAGGCGCTCTCCCGGCTGAGCTAAGGCCCCAATTAACATTCATCGGGAAGACAGGATTCGAACCTACGACCCCTTGGTCCCAAACCAAGTGCTCTACCAAGCTGAGCTACTTCCCGTGACGCGCCCAGAAGGATTTGAACCCTCAACCTTCTGATCCGTAGTCAGACACTCTGTCCAGTTGAGCTATGGGCGCTTACGTTCCTTTTTTTAGGAAACAATGCCGGGGACCGGAATCGAACCGGTACGGTAAATACTTACCCCAGGATTTTAAGTCCTGTGCGTCTGCCAATTCCGCCACCCCGGCGTATTTTGCTACCTAAGCGGAAAACGGGATTCGAACCCGCGACCCCCACCTTGGCAAGGTGGTGCTCTACCGCTGAGCTATTTCCGCAATTTTGCATGCCGGCTAAAGGACTTGAACCCTCGACCCTCTGATTACAAATCAGATGCTCTACCAACTGAGCTAAGCCGGCGCTTTCTTTCATGCGGGCGAAGGGACTTGAACCCTTACGCCTTGCGGCGCTAGATCCTAAATCTAGTGCGTCTGCCAATTCCGCCACACCCGCGCTTTAGAGTATGAGTCGTACAGGATTCGAACCTGTGACCCTCTGATTAAAAGTCAGATGCTCTACCAACTGAGCTAACGACTCCTATGGAGGTTATAGGGCTCGAACCTATGACCCTCTGCTTGTAAGGCAGATGCTCTCCCAGCTGAGCTAAACCTCCGCTTGCGCGTGGCGATGTCCGACTCTCACAAGGGGAAGCCCCCTCACTACAATTGGCGCTAAGAAGCTTAACGACTGTGTTCGGCATGGGAACAGGTGTCTCCTTCTTGCCATCATCACCACACACACGGAAATGGATGTGTCCATTCCCTCAAAACTGGAGAAAAAGAAACCATCAACCTTCCTTGGTTAAGTGCTCGATCGATTAGTATCCGTCCGCTCCAACCCTCACGGGTCTTCCACTTCGGACCTATCTACCTGATCATCTCTCAGGG
>NZ_AUIQ01000082.1 GCF_000423785.1 Tetragenococcus muriaticus DSM 15685
GAGGGCGAACCGAACGAAAGTGAGGTTGAAAAATAACTTCGTGTCTGCCCAAAAGACGGTTTTTTTATTCAACCTCAATAAACTTGACACATACTGGTAAGGGATAAAAATAACAGCTTCGGTTAAAAAATGTTATAATATTATTAGTAGAAAAAGAAAGTTGGCGAACTATGGTTATTCCAGAAAATGTCGAAGAATTAGCTAGTTATGCAGAAAATGGAAATAATGTCTTTTGCTTTATGGCAGATTGGTGTGGGGATTGTCGTTTCATTAAACCTTATTTACCAGAAATTGAAGCAGATTTTCCAAATTTGCAATTTATCGCAGTTGATCGTGATGAATATCTAGATATTGCAAAAATGTGGGATATCTATGGGATTCCGAGTTTTGTAGTTATTAAAAACGGCGAAGAAAGTGGTCGTTTGGTAAATAAAAAACGCAAAACAAAAGAAGAAATTGAAACGTTTTTGGAAAATGTAGAAAATAAATAAAAAAGGGTGAGAAAAATGGAACAAACATATCAAACGGTCTTAGTAGGCGTGGATGGCTCTTCGCAAGCACAAGATGCATTTGAAAAAGCTATAGAAGTTGCTAGAAGAAACAACGGACGGGTCATTGTTGTAAAAGTCATTGAACAACAAGTGCCTTCGACGATGGGGTTTGCTCCTTTAGGTGAATCAGTCCTTGCTCAAGAAGAAAATGATGCGAATGAACTGATTCAAGAATGTAAAGATTATGCTGAGTCT
The DNA here is from genome assembly GCF_000423785.1 of Tetragenococcus muriaticus DSM 15685. GTDB lineage: Bacteria > Bacillota > Bacilli > Lactobacillales > Enterococcaceae > Tetragenococcus > Tetragenococcus muriaticus. Next base: position 747 of record NZ_AUIQ01000082.1, read on the forward strand.
GTTTCGTTTGAAGATATTGAAGGCGTGGTTGTTTATGGTTCGACCAAAATGGTGCTAACAAGAGAACTTCCTGAAAAATATGGCGTTGATCTGATTATGGTGGGTCAATCCGGTTTAAATGCAGTGGAACGTTTTATTACAGGAAGCGTAGCTAGTTATGTTATTCGGGAAGCACCATGTGATGTATTAGTGATTACACCAAGTGACGACTCGGAAACATAAAAAAAAAATGTTGTGAAATGAATTTTTAGGAGGAACAATTTTGATTTTTGCTTATAACCCAGCTTATGTTGGGGATACATTATTAATTGTTACAGATGATGATAAAGGATTACCTCAAGAGGTGACACGTAAAGGAAAAGTTGCACAAATACAAACAGAAGACCATCGAACTGTTGGCTGGAATATTTTTGGTATTTCTCAACTGATGGCTTTACAAAATGTAGGACAAGTAGAATTATCTACGCAACAAATTTCATTATTAAATGATACTTTGCATGAAGCTGGATTTACTGAGTCCTTACCTGAAATACAAGAGCCTAAATTTGTGGTTGGTTATGTAAAAACTTGTGAAGCCCATCAAAATAGCGATCACTTATCTGTTACAGAAGTTGAGGTGGGCCAGGACAAGACACTACAGATTGTTTGTGGAGCACCCAATATTCGTGAAGGACTTAAAGTCGTAGTGGCAAAACCAGGAGCCATGATGCCAGATGGTATGATGATTTGGCCTGGGGAATTACGAGGTGTGCAAAGTTATGGCATGATTTGTTCAGCTAAAGAACTACATCTGCCTAATGCTCCAAAAAAACGAGGAATATTAGAACTACCACAAGATAAAGTTGTAGGCGAAGTCTTTAACGTTGAAAAATAAAAAGAGAGGACGAGATCATGTGACCTCGTCCTCATTTTATTAGTTATTGTTTCGTTCAATAATGGATTGATCTTCGGATAATTTTACATTTGCAGATTGTGCTTCTCCATCACGATAGAAGCTTAATTTCAAATTATCCCCGACAGATTTTTTGTACAAAGCAGCTCGAAGTTCCGTGGTATCTTTGATCTCTTGATCGTCAACTTTGGTAATGACATCATATTGTTCCATTCCTGCTTCACTTGCTGGAGAATTACTCCCAGGATTTTGTACGACAACGCCATTTTCTACAGAATCAGGAAGCTGTAGGAGTTGTTCTCTTTGTTCTGTAGGTATCGCACTTAAATCAAGCATAGAAATACCTAACGCTGGACGAGTAATTTCGCCATTTTGTTCTAGTTCGTTAATAATGTCAGTAACATCGCTACTTGGTATAGCAAAGCCCATACCTTCAATACTTACGCCTGCTTGTCCAGAACTAGCAATTTTACTAGAATTTATTCCAATAACTTGCCCACTAGCATTGATTAATGGACCACCAGAATTACCTGGGTTAATTGCGGCGTCTGTTTGAATAGCATTAGTACTAACGGCTTCACCAGAGTCATCTTCACTTGATACTAAACGATTTAAAGAAGAAATAATACCTTGTGTTACAGAATTAGCATAATCAGAACCTAAAGGTGAGCCAATAGCAATCGCCGGTTCTCCTACTTGTAAATCATCAGAATCGCCAAATGTAGCAACCGTGTCTACATTATCAGAAGAAATTTTTAAAACGGCTAAGTCAGTGTAAGTGTCTGTTCCAACGAGCTCAGCACTTTCTCTTGAACCATCTGCCATTAAAACTTCTAGGCCACTTTGCCCAGCAACTACGTGATTATTTGTTACAATATAAGCTGTATCATCGTCTTTTTTATAAATGACACCACTACCCTCACCGGCAGGTTGTTCTTCTCCGTCATCTTCTTGTTGTTCCGTATCGAAAAGACCACCGCTTTCTTGTGAGGATGTATTTTGTAGATTTACAATAGAGACAACAGCATCTTGAACTTTATCTACTGCAGAAGTTGTGTCACTATCGACATCTACTTTGACATCACTTACTTGGACATTTTCGTCATCATCGGTTACACCAGACGTGGAAGTAGCTTCATCTGTTTGAAATGGATTGCCTATATCGTCAGCAAAATAATAAAATCCGCCAATAACAAGCAAACCACCGAGGATTCCTCCTAACAGGCTAATTCCAAACTTTTTAAGCCATCCATTCTTTTTAGAGTTTGAGGACTCATCTTTTTTTGCCATAGCCATTTACCTCCTTGGTAATTTCTATATGCCTAGTATAATATTCTTAGGTAAGTCTAGTCTACTGCCAGACTTTGAAATAATTATGAAAAACTTGGTATAAAAAAATGTAAAAAGATAAATCCCCAAATCTTGTGTAAAATTTTGCGGAAAAGCTGTGTATAATTAAGCTGTCATTTATCCACAAGTCTGTGGATAAAGTGGATAAATTTGTTCAAAACATACGTTCCTATAAAAATCCTTGCTATAAAAGGAACGTTTTCCACAGAAAATTGGGGATAACTAAAGATAAACTGTGAATAACTTTGTTGAAAAATAAATAGGAGGGCTTTATGAATATAAAAATTATTAGTGTAGGAAAGTTAAAAGAAAAATATCTAATACAAGGAATCCAAGAATATACAAAAAGACTGCAAGGCTATGCAAAGGTTCAATTAGTTGAAGTGGCAGATGAAAAAGCTCCAGAGAATCTGAGTGAAACTGAAATGAACCTAGTTAAAGAAAAAGAAGGCCAACGTATCCTAGCAAAAACACGTGATACTGAGTTTTTATTTGCTTTAGCTATTGAAGGAAAAAATCCTTCTAGTGAAGCATTTGCTAAACAAATCGACCAACTAACTATCCAAGGAAAAAGTAATTTAACGTTTGTTATTGGAGGTTCGTTAGGATTGAGCGAGGAAGTGTTAAAAAGAAGTAATGCCCAACTTTCTTTTGGTAATATGACTTATCCACACCAATTAATGCGTTTGATTTTAGCCGAACAGATTTATCGAGCTTTCCGAATTAATCGTGGAGAGCCATACCATAAGTAAGGATATCCTACTTTTAATATGGGCTGAATGTTAGCAGTATAAAAATTTAAGCATTATAATAACAGTAGAATCTTGAGGTGTTATTCATTGTCTCTCTAGGAGGGATTGAAAATGGAACTAACAAAAGAAGAAGCTTTAAGGGAGCTTTACAATCTTATTTTAAATGCAGATACACGAGATTTTGAACGTTCGGTATTAACTTCGACAAAAGACGCTCTGGAAACAAATGAGAACTTTAAAGCGCAGATAGCTAGCTTAGAAGAAAAATTACGTCCCCTTGCAGTAAGAGATAACTTAACGGGCGATGTTGCTGATTTTTATTTGAAAATAGTGGGGGAACCTGTGGAAGAAGAGCGCTTTGATTTTTCTAAGCATACAATTGAAGACTACAAACATCAAGACTATGCAGTGTTTGGTGGTGGTTGTTTTTGGTGTATGGTAGAGCCTTTTGAGACAAAAGACGGTATAGATTCCGTCCTATCAGGTTTTACTGGCGGACATACAAAGTATCCAAGTTATGATCAAGTTCTTAGTGGAACTACAGGCCATGTTGAGGCGGTGGAAATTATATTTGATACTCGGATTATTAGTTACAAAGAATTAGTGGATTTATATTGGCAATTTATTGATCCAACGGACGACAAAGGCCAGTTTCAAGATAGAGGCTACCAATATCGGCCATTATTTTTGTGAGAAACAAACAACAACGGCAAATCGCGGAAGAATCAAAACAAAAAGTCATCAGTTCTGGTAGATATAAGCAACCTATCATAACAGAAATCCAGCCCACAAGCACTTTTTGGCCGGTAGAAAATCATTATCAACAGTTTTATAAAAAAAACCCTAAAAGATATAAACGAATCAAACGTTATCGTCAACGTTTTTTACTTTATCAGCGTTTAAAAGGTGACATACGGATGCGATGGCGTAATAAAGTGGCTAAATAAAATAAATGGTTAAAATAGCTAGGCAGGGGCTCATTGTCTAGCTGTTTTTTGTGCGCTCGGCATGGGCGATAACTTGGTGGTGAAAGTCCACTACAGACTTGGCAGTAGGAACTGTTAGCTAAAAGCAAAGGTGTCCGCCGTGAGGCGGAATCTGAAGGAAGCTAGAGGCAAACACTTGCACTGACGAACAGGAATCTCATAAGAAGGCTGGTTTGGGATGGACGAGCTTGCAAAACAAAGTAAAGTCCGATACTGCCCGAATCCCATACAGTAAATGAGGCAGTGACATGAGTGGAAGGTTATCGCGCCTTACCCGGGGAGGTCTGTCTAGCGACAGGAGTCGTAGTAATAACGAATAGACAGAAGTCAGCCGAGGTCATAGTAGGGAAAATGTACCGAAGGACCGAACAATACTCATACA
>NZ_AUIQ01000083.1 GCF_000423785.1 Tetragenococcus muriaticus DSM 15685
ATTTCAGGACGTTCAGTTCAGAAAAAATTGCGTTCATTTCATTTGGTAATTGATTTTTGATGTTTTTTAAGTGTATCATAAGAGCAAGAACTCCTTGTTTTTAGATTTGTCGTTAAATCCATTATAAAACAAAAGGAGTTCTTTTTGTATCCTTTGAACAAAAGTCAAGCGAACCATTATTTTACTATCAGCGTTGTTCTATCAAAGGGACATCATCATTTTGGGTATGCGAAACTTGAGTTTATTAATTAAAGATTCCAGTATCTAAGAAAGTTCCTGAAAAGGCTCGACTTACTACTTAGAAGTTCTTTTTTATCTATCTTTTTAGTGAACGCACAAGTTATTCCTTCTAATTTGCCTGCTCTTTAAAAAAACAGTCTTCGTCAGTTAACTAAACACCTTTTTTAAACATCATAAATGAATAAGCAAATGGAACAAGAACTACTGCGACAATTGGAATTATTAGAAGCCATCCTTGTAGTAAAAATGCATTCAAAATAAATATCAAACCACTAATGATAAATAACCAACTAGCTAAACGATTGGTTCAATTCCAATTTTCTTTACTATTTAACGTCCAAGGGATTCTAATTCCAATAGTGTAATTTTGTTTCACCTTATGCAGATAATTTCCTAAAACGATAAAAACAACACCGACAAGAAGGTTTATCAATAAACCAGTATTTACTCTATAGCCTAAAGCAGACATATATGTTGATAGATAAACAATAATGGAAATGATTGGGATCAACCATAGGACCGCTCTAAATATTTTCGTATTAATGTTCTTTATTCGTACCAAAATGAGTCGCTATTTGGTCTGGTAAACTTCCCCAAAGCAGCAAACCCACTACCATTGGAAATAAAATTAGCAAACTTGTAACGATCATTGTCTTTTTGTATTCATTTCTCTTCTCCATTCCGATTTATCAACGAGATATATTTTCTTTTGTAATAAAAACAAAATATATAAATAAAACTACCACTATGAGTAGCATTGCAAGCCCAATAGTAAAAATAGTTTTACTTTGCTTTATTTTACTTAGTATTAAAAGAATAATGCTAATAATGAAAAATACTATATATACGGTAGAAAAAGTCAACAAGTTTCCCCTCCATTCTGTCTATACTTTCTTGTAAGCCCTCTTCTATAACTGTCCCCGCTCTTTACTTGTTCCAAAACAGTCAACTACTTTTATACAAGTTTTGTAAAAAAGGATAGCACGATATCCGAGGGTGAAACAAAATAAATCGGAATGAACGTGTCATAAATTGGTTCGTTAAAAAACAAAGTAGCCAAAATAAAATGTTGAATGAAATAATCTAAAATGTTTTATTGTTGTTTTTGGGTTTTTTCTTGAAAATAAGAATGTTTCTTCTCAAAAATACTTAAACAACCCATGAAAGCAAGAGCCGCAATCAACATAGTAGTAATCGATACAGTCCAGTTTGGCTCGGTTAAGAAAAAAATTGAAATACTAATAATAAAGTCTATCCACCAAAGTACGCGATAAAATCCATACTTCCAATCAATCACAATGTTATCTACATCCAATTTAATCGAATCTCAAATGATTCAAATCACTCCTTTTCACTAAAATATAATCTGTTATTATATGTTGAAAGCGCAAATACACTGATATTATGGTTGGCTAATAAAGACGATAATTTAGATAATATTCACACTAAAGCGAAGTTTAGGAGTTTCGAATTTACAAAAGTAACTATTAGATTTTTACACCCAATAATGCTCTCTAACATACTTTTATGCAAAAGAGGAATCAGTTCTTTTTGGGTGGTATTTCCTTCTAATCTACTCTAATATACAGTAAAGTGTTAGCAAATTGTTAGCAGATTTTAGGGGGCCAATAACTACTACTAGAATTTTCGACCGTTAAGGCCCTCGATAACTACTACCAAATAAAAAAGCTATTTATCGGAGAAATTTTAGATATTTTTTAGTAATTGCGATTAAACGTTTCTATATTTGATAGGAACGTTTTTTCGGTTAAATTGATATTAAATTTGTTTAAATATACAAGAGTTAACAGATATAATTGACTTTGTACTTACTTGTGAAAAACAATAAACCAAAACTTTAAAATGGACTTGTAAATTATCAAACAGAAACCATGTTATTACTTAAAGTAATCCAACACTAAACCTTATCAAACAACTTTTTCGCAGAAAAAACTCTAACGATTTAAAATTGTCTGAAGAGATTGAATTTGAGAAGAGGCAGGTAAACGAGCACATAACGACCATTTCTCTATCATTCAAGTTGTATTCGTATAGCCAATGTGCAATGGTATCGTAGTTATTTTACTAAATACTATTAGACAAAATTCTTTAAATAAAAACAGCTTATTTATCCATTCTCATGGTGAATAACGTAATTCAAAGCGATCTTACCGTGGCGCAAATATAACTTGCTATTTTAAAACAGAAAAAACGGATAGTTTTATTGATTATGAAGTATAAAAGATAACAACTTATCAGCTTGTTTCTATATGTTACGACAGTTACTATCGTACGTCAATTATTATCATACACCTTAACATGCCTTCTTCACATGACGATTTTGAAGAAAAAGATCCCCTCTCAAGGTCTTTAATAAAGGTCATAGTTATATGATATGTTTTCGTTCTTTTACTTTTTCTATTCCATTAATGGATTTCCAACTGTTAATGATTGCTAACCTAATCGCTGATCAAAATCAGTAATTTCTTTAATATGACTTTTTGATAAGGCCATAAATGCTGCTGTTAACCCATGTAAAGCCGTAATGTCTTTCATGGTTACCTCTGTTCCAGGAAAATGCTCAAAGACAAAAAAATTTAAACATTGGATTAAGCCGTCTAATTCAAATCCACTTTGATAAATCTCAGTAAAAGCTTGTATTTCTTCTTCTTTATCCATTATTCGTTCCTCCGTTCCATTCTTTTTTCCATAAATTTTTCATTGACGCTATCCATAACGTTTGCACAATGTGATAAGATACTAACTTAGCGTAAATAGGGAAAGCCTTTCTACGATGTATTGAATGTTCACATAAAATGTTCGATTAAAAAAGTTTAGCCTTCTTCTATTTTTGCCATTCGTTGGTTGAAATAATCTTCATAATCTTCCTTCAAAATTTTATGCAAGGGTTCTATTTGATTAAATTCATAGCCTTCTTTCTTTTTTTGAATGTACCAATCAAATAAAATATCTTCTCCTTTTCGTAAAATGACCATCAAACGGTCTTTTTCTTTCATATCAAAGTTCTCAATGGAATAAGATTGTTCTTGTAATGCTTCAATAACCAACTGATTTTCTAAAAATTGCATATAAGAATCCAAAACATCACCTTTTTTCTTTAAATTAACCAATGTTTCTTGTCTTTCAATCGCTTTTTCTCCCATGTCTATTATTTCATCTTCGATTTTCCCCGTTTGGTCATATAACTCATCTCTTCTTTTTTCTAAGGAATTAATCCTTTGTTTTGTTTCTTCTTTTCTCACTTCGTATCGATTCATTCTCAGTTCCTCCTTTTCTATTTTGTTAATTTAAAGCCTTTTCATAATTAAAAAGATTTATCAAAGCACTAAAAAGATTTACTTTAGAACTTACAACATTATTATAAAGTTCTGTTTTAGAACTGTCAAGTTCTGTATTGAATATATTTGTAATATTTATTTTAAATCATGATAAACTGAAATAAATCTTCATAGGAAGGACAGCAAGATGAAAACTTACGAACGACTCAAACAATTGAGAGAAGAAAAAGGACTAACACAAAATGAGATTGCTCAATCATTAGATATCGATCGAAGCGTGTATAATAAAATCGAAACCAACGTTCGGCCTATACGAGAAAATGAATTAATCACTATTGCGGATTTTTTTAGTGTTTCAACCGATTATCTTCTTGGACGAACAAGCCAAAAATATGATATATCCGATTTGCAAAAAGAAAAAGATATCGCTAAACAAATCGAAAACACGATTAACCAAGTTACAAATGACACTGACCTTAATTTTTATGGTCGATCGATAAATTACGAAGAACGAAAATTTTTAGAGACTGTCTTAAAAATGAGCTTGCGTTTAAGTAAAGAAGAATTTAAAAACTAGTTTGCTCAAGTGACCTCTCTCTACTTCAAGTCAATACAGTAAAGTGAAAAAATTCGCCTGGATTTTGTAATCTATATCTTTCTTTTGCCCACCTTTTTCTATTTTTCCAGCTACCCTGTTGAGTTTTGTCGCCGTCTATTTGTGAAACTTCGAACTATTTTAACTAAGCTTTTATACCTGAAGAATGGCTTGAATCACTTCGTTAACAATAACTAATTCATTGTCGCTTAAATAATCTAATTGTCTTTCGACTTGCTTCCTCTTGTTACTTTTTCCATCCGTTAATTCTGTTAAAAATAATCCATCAATGGAGATATCTAATAGGTTTACCAGTTCATACAGGACCTGCACACTCGGATGTTGCCCTTTATTTTCAATATTAATCCTGAATGATTTATAAATTTTTCCAAGAATGATTCAATCATTGGTATGCTCATTTTTCTAAAAGTTTAGTTGCTTCACCTTCTGGGTGTACAAAAAGAACGCACTTCGTGTTATTGTAAAGTCGACAAAACATAACAATAAAGGAGTGCGTTCTTATGTCTATTACTTTACAACAAAATTCTCTTACATTCAATGAGCAAAAAGTCATCTCAATAGCCAACGACGGTGGTACCTTAACCAATGACGCGGGGCTCGTCTTACTTTCGGAGTTTCTAAATCAAATTCATTTTGATTCACTGTTAGCGCAATACGTTCATATTCCAGAGCATCGTTTCTTCGCCCAACATG
>NZ_AUIQ01000084.1 GCF_000423785.1 Tetragenococcus muriaticus DSM 15685
CCTTCATCAGGTCCACCAAGTTGTGAAATCAAGCCGTTATAACGTCCACCGCCGCATACAGTTACATATCCACCACCAAACACGTCAGAATCAGACATAATTTCAAAAATGGTTTGAGTATAATAATCCAATCCACGAACCATATCTGAATCGATCTCATATTTAATATTGAGTTTGTCGAGTAACTTTTTAACTTCTTCAAAATACTTTGCTGAATAATCACTTAACGAATCAAGAATTGAAGGTGCATTTGCAACGATCTTTTGATCAGTCTCATCTTTACTATCAAGAACTCGTAATGGATTCTTGTACATACGCTCTTTGGAATCATCACTGAGCTGATCATAATATGGTTTTAAGTAGTCAATGAGTGCTTTGTGGTATGCGTCCCGTGTTTCTTTGTCACCTAGAGTGTTGACTGTAAGCTTTAGATCATTAATTCCAAGTTGCTTGAAGAATTGAAGGGCTTCTGAAATAACTTCAACATCAATTTGAGGTGATTCACTATTTAGTGCCTCACAACCAATCTGTGTGAATTGACGTTGTCGGCCGGACTGTGGACGTTCATATCGGAACATTGGCCCCATGTAATACACTTTATAAGGCTTTGGATATTCTGGACCAAATAACTTATTTTCAACATATGCTCGAACTGTGCCGGCAGTTCCTTCTGGACGAAGTGCTAATCTGCGGCCGCCCCTATCATCAAAATCATACATTTGTTTTTCAACAATATCGGAAGTGTCACCTACATTACGTGCGAAGACATTATAGTTTTCAAAGATTGGAGTACGAATTCCTCGATATCCAAACTGGTTAAAGGTATCACGTGCAATTTTTTCAACCTTTTGCCATACTTCGATTTCTCCAGGTAAAATATCTACAGTTCCTTTTAGTCTTTGGTAATTTACATCAGTCATAACAATTCTCCCTTTCTATAATAAAATAACGCCCTCCAGAGTCATATACTCTAGAGGGCGTTCTATCGCGGTTCCACCTCAGTTTTGCAATGTCCTCACGAACATTGCCTCAGTAGGTCCACATATAAATGAAAGGGGTGAACCTACAAGTTATAACGCACTTGGCGAAACTCGCTACTTTGATTTCACAAGTTTTAGTTCATAGATGTGACTTACATTGTTAACCAACTTTCAGCCTGTGTTGGATCTCTTTTGAATTACAACAATGTTCTTTTATCTAATCAAAACTAATTAACTATATGATACCTGCTTTTATTAGAAAGTCAATAGAAAAGTTAAAATTCTATTGCATTCCAAAATACCGTTACAAAATTTACTTACCAGCCTTGGGCAGCACAGGATTAGCATCATCATATTGATAATGACTAATGTGTCCATCCTGCATCCATTTGCGTAATTTATCAACTTCCTCAGCATGATCAGGATCAAGTAGCTGTGGGAACTCGCCTCTAACGGTATGATCGTAACCAGCGATGTTAATATCCCGCGGCTTTGTATCTTGAACAAAATCAAAAGCACGTCCATAAATTATGTCTGTCGGATTCCATACAGACCCATCTTTAAAGGTAATGGTGATAGATCCATGCGGTGCACCCTTTTCGAAGTGAGCACTCTGTACTGCCTCTTTCTTCATTGCGGAGATTCCATGTGCAGTAAGGAGATAAACATTCTTCATAGAAGTAAGATATATCTCGCTTCCATTAGATCGCTGATTCAGAATGACTTGACTTATTTTATCAGGAATATCTGACAGATATTTCCCAACAAAGTCAGGCATAGACTCATAAGAAATGACAGATTGAACAGTAGTATTGTTAGCATCACTCACATTAATCATAATTATCTCCCAAGCCTTAAAGTGGAATCCAAATTAATAATTGATGTTTCCACCCTTAGTTAATGATTGGTAACCCATCTTGTCAAGCCATTCTGGCATAGTAAGATTCTGCATAATATCCATGTCAGTATCAGGTGTAAGAATTGAGCCACCTGGAATTGAATCAACAGGCATTGCAATATAAGGAGCAACAGTAATTGCATTACCAACTTGTCCTGGCTTCATCATTGCATGTGCAAATCCAATCCATGAGCTTGTGAATACGGCACCACCATTTTCGCCGGCAGTGTGTTCGCCACAGGCTGCAATTGACTTAGCCATTGCATTACGACGGCCCTTAAGATATTCAATCAATTCATCTTCGTTAGGAGTCTCCCAAACACCAGCATCTTCAACGTACATACTTGCGTACTTAGTTGGATCCTTTGCAAATGAAATTGCGATTGCTGACCAAACACCATATCCTTGACCAGGCTTCATATCTGCATCGTTCTTTGGACGTTCTGCAGTTACACCTTTGTTGGCACAGCATACAAATGCACCTGGAGCAGGATAGTGACGCATATCGTCTTTAGTACCAAAGTATTCAACTAAATTATCTTGTAAAGGCTTTGCATCGTAAATTGGAAGTTCACTACCGTCCCATTGTTTTTCAGTAAATAATGGCTTAGCTTTGTCAACTTCAGGGTTACGAAGGATGTCATAACCAAGAACAGTTCCACCAACACCAGAGAAACTTGATGCAGTAGTCATGTTGATTTGTCCAATATAGGCATTCTTTGTTTCCGCACGGTCATACGAAACAATACCATCAAGGATCATATCATCGGTTTTATCAACGACACCAGCATCTACTTTAAGTCCTGAAACATATCCATTACCAACGTTTCCTGGTTCAAGATACCCTCTAGACCATTTCTTGTATGGACTCACTGAGATACGGTCAACCCCAAGTGTGTTCAACTTTTTATCAAACTCTGACATAATTGTTACCTCCATTTTAAAAAATAAAGAAAAGCGCTTTATTTCTGTTTACAAGTACATGTTACCACCTGTTCATTTTTTTACAATATCAGAATGAAAATTGATAGAAATATAATCGCTTTCTAATCACTATTTAATTTTTTGATCGCTCCAGGACCCTTTGTTGCCGCGAATCATCAATCTTTTCAGGCAAAAGAAAAGACGCTGGAAACGGTCATTTCATAGCGTCTTTTCTCAAATAGAATACACAAAGTATGATTTGTAGTTATTGGTAATGAATTTTAAGCCATTAATGCATAAATCCCATAAACAGCCACAGCGACAATTATAATAGCAAATACTGCTTCACCTTTGGTAAACATAGGCTTGTTATATTGTTTCCGTGCCCAAATATAGAATGGAATTCCAATTGCATACGCAATGAATGCAATTGCCGTGTACTTAATACCTGCGGATACACCCATGATCAGTGTGTATGCTAGCGCAAGCACAGCAATTATCATTGCTTTTCGTGGAGAGTGTTTTGCTCCCTTTGCAAACTCGCCATCCTTACGACTGATCTTGATAAGATACATTTCTGAAATTAAAAATGGTGGAACCGTCATGGTACCCACAACAGTCAACAACATTTGATATGCATTCAAATCAAAGTGAGCAATGATAATGATCACTTGAATTACCAGTGTGGCCATGATTACTGAGAAGTCGGGTACATTTCTCTTGGAAACATGTGCAAAAGCACGAGGAAAGGCCCCATCCTCTGAAGCGGCATGTTGCGGCAATTCTGCAAGCATTTGAATCCAAGAGATCCAACTTGAGAATACGGCGAACAGTAATGCAACCGTGATAACGTCACGACCAATGGTACTGTGCCAGAGATCAGTTAAGATGTATGCAGTTGATGGTGAAGTCAAGTGGGCCAATTGTCCATATGAGTAAACACCTAAGGAAAGCATACCAACGAGGGTGTACATAACGATACAAATAATAAATCCAGTGATTGTTGCCTTTGGTACTTGCTTAGGATTGCGTGCCTTTCCAGACATAACAACAGCACCTTCAACACCACCAAACATCCAAAGGGTAACCATCATAGTACCCATCAGTTGATGCATAACACTTCCCATTGGTTTGTCGCCTCTTGATGGGATAGCCTGTGAAGCATTAGCGTTCGTGGTAAATGTATTCAGGTTGAAGTGAGAAATAACAGTTACCAAGAATACAACAACAACTGCTAACATAATTGCAGTAGAAAACTTTTGTACGGTACTTGAAACTTCAACGCCACGGAGCACAAGTGCGGTCAGTAACCATGTAATAATTGAAGCTCCAATAACTGATGGCCAGTTGTTTCCGCCTGTAAAAGTGCCTGGGAAAAAGTAATCCAGAGTACTCATAGTTAAAACAGCGTAAGCAGCATTGGCAGCACATTCACATACAAAGTAGCCCCATGCTGTGAAGAATCCGGTGAATGGACCAAATCCAATCTCGCCGTATTTATAAAGTCCAGCCTGAAGATCAGGTTTAACATCACTGAGGATCACAAATGTTTCAGCGATAAACCAAATCCCGATGGCCGTGGTAATCCAAGCAATCAGCTGTGCATTAACACCAGCTACTTGCGACATATTTTTTGGTAAGTCGAAAACCCCCGAACCTACCATTGCGCTAACACAAAGAGCAACAAGGCCAACAAAACCCATTTTGCCGGCTTCTGGCTTTTTAGCGCGTTCAGCGTCGTCCATAGATCAGACTTCCTTCCTATTCAATTATCCTGGGAAAATTTTGAAGAATAAAAATGTAAACAAACAATAAGCGCCTTCCCCGAAAATAATTATTGCACTAAATTGCACAAATTACAATGAGATTGTGAAGAAAAACACCTATTCATTAATACGAACTTTAATGGTAGATTGCAAATTTAATCCGAATTTTTGGACAAATTTGTCAGCATAACCTGATACGGTGTTTGCCAGTCGAGTATTTTAAGCGGTCGCTGGT
>NZ_AUIQ01000085.1 GCF_000423785.1 Tetragenococcus muriaticus DSM 15685
AAAGGTGATGGTTCTTTCGCTTTTGCGGTCGACGCGAAAGCCTTCTTTCTTCCATTGGGCACAAATTTCTTCATCGAGCGTTTGAAAAGCTAGTTGGGTGATTGTCGCTATCAGTTGCGCAAAAAAAATCATCATGGCTCTTTCTCTTGCTAAAAAATTTCTTTCCTTCTTCATTACTTCCACTAAATCTGTTACAATAGAATCCATAAGAAACCGCCTTTATTCATTAGTGCCTGTCAGCCCAATGAATAGAGTAACGGTTTCTTTTTTATTCGTCTAGAGGGAACCTCAATAAATTTTACACTTAGAAATTACGAAAAATGTAGTGATATTAACAAGTTATTATAACATTAAACAAAAAAACAGAGAGCGTAAAATATCTTGTGTAAATGCATAAAAGATTTCTGAATTGTATAGAAATAGGGAATGCCTTCCCTTATGATATTTAGTAACCACAGAAAACATCACAGGAGGCATTCCCCATGAATGAACTTACCACAGAAATTATCGCTGCACTAGCCCAAAAGCAAGATTTGGACGAAGTTTTTCGTCACCACCTCGAAATTGCGATTAACCAGCTGCTTCAAACCGAATTGGCAGAGTTTTTGGGTTACGAACGCTACTCATACGCTGGGATTAACACTGGTAATAACCGCAACGGCAGTTATGAGCGCTCGTTTGATACGAAGTACGGCCAACTTAACTTAACCATTCCTCGAGATCGCAATGGCCGGTTTGAAAACCATACCTTGCCAGCCTACGGTCGGCACAGTGATAATTTAGAAACAACGGTCATTCAGTTGTATACCAAGGGAATTACCACTGCTGAAATTGCCGAACTCATTGAGAAAATGTACGGTGCTCACTACTCCAAAGCCACGGTTTCCAACATGACTAAAGCCGTCAATGAACAGGTTCAAGCTTTCCAGCAACGTCGACTGGCTTCACAATATGCGACCATCTTCTTAGATGCCACTTACTTGCCGTTAAAGCGGGATACCGTTCAAAAAGAAGCCGTTCATATTGCGATTGGCATTCGTCCAGATGGTACGAAAGAAGTGCTGAACTACCAAGTGGCGCCAACGGAATCGACTGGAATCTGGACTGAACTGCTGGGAACCTTGATCAAGCAGGGCGTTAAAGATGTGCTGTTGTTTGTGGCCGATGGGTTAGTTGGTTTGGATGAAGGCTTGAATCGGTATTTCCCTAAAGCCAAACGACAACGTTGCCTGGTTCATGTTGGGCGGAATCTGATGAACAAAGTTCGCGTAAAAGACCGCAAGGCCGTGATCAGTGACTTTAAACAAGTTCATCGGGCCGCCAACCGTGAAGCAGCCGAACTGAAACTGAATGAGTTCGCCAACAACTGGCATCAGACCTATCCCAAATTAATCAAAGATCTGCTTAAAATGCCGAATTTACTCACTTTCATGGACTTTCCACCAGCTACCCGGCAATCACTATACTCCACTAACCTGATTGGGAACTTTAATAAGCATCTCAAGCGCACCACCCACCACAAAGAACAATTTCCAACGGAAGATTCACTGGATCGCTTCCTGGTTTCTCAGTTTAATGTTTATAACGAGAAGTCTCTGAAACGGATCCACCGAGGGTTCAAAGGACTCCAGGACCCCTTGGAAGCATCATTTATTTAAGTTAGATACATATTATATGTACGAAGGCATTTCATTTACACAAGATTCTTGACGCTACCCTATTTTTTTTGTTATAGTCAAAATGAAGCCAGCGAAGGCGAGGAGGACGTCATGAAACAATACACGAAATTTTTACTGATGATTCTTGTCTCTACAGTTATTATGTATGGGTTAATGTACCTTAATGTGTTCCAATTAGATCATATTTTTCTAAGCCAAACGCGACTGTATATGGCGCTAATTATGGGCGCCACCATGGCCATTGTAATGCTGTTATTCATGTGGTCAATGTACCAGAATAAGCGTTTGAACCGCCTGATCCTACTTGGTAGTGCGGTGATATTTGCTGGCTCGCTTTATCTAGTTCGTAGCCAAGCGACTCAGCGATCAACTGCTGGTAGTCGAGGGCTTCAGAACCGATATCAGCTTGAAGTAGTGGGACTTTCTCATCGACCTGAAATTGGTTAAAACGCTTGAATACCGGTTTATCAGCTCTTGGCAGCCGTGAATGATCAAAGATCTCAGCCAACTGAGCTAAAAGGATCAAAATAATTTGTCTTTGGAGCTTGATTATTAGAACTAAATAGGCTATTAATGGTGTATGCACACCAAGAATACCAGAAAAAGACGTTCGGGTGTTTTTTAATATTCGGAAATTAATAACAAAAACGAGGTACGTTTGACAGTACCCGTAATCAAAAGGAGGAATTATAATGACAAGCAGCAAAGAGTTTAAGTGGTTCGGCAGCCCAGATCATTATGTCCAAGGAAAAAATATCTTGCTGAATAGTGCAGATATTCTGAAACCTTACGGAAGTAAATTTTTACTATTGGCGGATAAAGATGTTTATAAAGCAGCCGGTAAAAAGTTTCAGGATTATTTAACGGAAAATGGTTTTACAGTTGCTTATACTGAATTCAATGGTGAATCTTCACTTGAAGAAATTGACCGTGTCACAAAAATTGCAAAGGACAAGTCGAGTGATGTGATTATCGGCTTGGGAGGCGGTAAAACCCTTGATACCTCCAAAGGCGTTGCAAATGCTTTAGATATTTCAAATATAATCTGTCCCTCCGCTGCTTCTTGCGATGCCTCATGTATTAAATTGTCTATCATCTACACAGAAGATCATGAATTCGTCAAATATCTCTTTTATGCACATCATCCAATCTTAATCATGGCAGATACTCAAGTAATTGCCCAAGCTCCTACCCGCACACTTTTAGCAGGTATCGGAGATGCCTTCTCTACGTACTATGAGGGACTTGAGGTTGCCAAAAGCCATGGCCATACTTTAGCTGGCGGACATCCTACAGATGCAGGGTTGGCCGTCGCAAGGCAATGTGCTGATACTTTGTGGAAATATTCATATCAAGCACTTGAAGCCTCAGAAAATAATACCGTCACAACTGCCCTTGAAAAAGTTGTAGAAGCTAATATTTTACTTTCAGGACTAGGAGCTGAAGGTGCCGGATTAGCTGCTGCTCATTCAATTTATGATGGTTTCAGTGTTTTAAAGGGCGATCCTGATAAGTTCCGCCACGGAGAAGAAGTTGCTTTAGGAGTTATGATTCAGTTGGTTCTTATCGGAACACCACAAAAAGAACTGGACAAATTTATTGAATTCCTTCTGACTTGCGGTTTCCCATTGACAAAAAAGGAATTCCATCTTGACAAAGTTAGCCAAAGCGAACTAGAAGCATTTGCTAAAAAATCAACAGATAAAGGCGAAACAATCGAAAACATGTCTTTCAAAGTTTCACCAGAGATGATTCTAGAAGCATTAGACGGTGTTGATGCCGCTGTAACACGCTATAGAGAAACCCATTCAATTCATCCTGTATTTGTTGATAAAGATTTTGGGTAAGTATATTCTTTACTAAGTATAAGTAGAAGTTATGACAAGTTATCTGCTGTGTCATAATTTCTACTTATTTTTAATTAACTTAATCTTTTTTTAGTTTTAGGTTATTTTTTATAGTTTAGTAAATTCTATTCACTTAATTTTAAAGTGCTCCATAATTGTTAGACAAGAAATCTAACAGTTATGGAGCACTTTTTCTATGGTCAAATATAGTTCAGAATTAAAAGCAGAAGTCGTTAGTGAATATCTTCAAGGTGACATTAGTATCAGTCTTCTTTCAAAGAAACGTAACTTGCCTCGAATACAAGTAGGTAGATGGATACAAAACTTTCGTTTGAGCGGCGCAGACGCTCTTAAACGAAGAAGAGTTAAACGAAGTTTCTCAGTTGAGTTTAAAGTTGATGTGATAAACTACTATCAAACTCATGATGAAACTTTAGCCGAAGTATCCGCAAAATTTGATGTTAATTCTTGTCAAATCAGTCTTTGGAGGACAGCCTTCAATCAGTATGGTATAGAAGCCTTGAAGCCTCATCCGAAAGGCAGAAAAACCAAAGTGAAACATAATAAGAAGAAATTACGTAAGTTAGTAAACAAGAACGAAATCGATCAACTTCGTGAAGAATTGACGAAAAAGAATCAAGAATTATATGATGCAAAATTGGAGAACGAAATCTTAAAAAAATCAATGACCCTGTTCGGAACCTCAAAGGACGAAAGAAAACACAAAAAAAAATAGATCAAAGTGAATGGAAAATTTATAAATCATTCAGGTAAATTTAAAAAGGATAACCTTATAACCTAAGATTATCCTTTTTGTTTTTTTATTCTTTTATTTCTTGTAATTGTTCTTCTAAAGTTTCTAAAAAATAAATGTTGCTATTAATCCTTTTATTATAGTACCTGAATGATTTCTAAAAATTTGTGGATAACTAATCGGGCCGGTCAACAGGGTTGTTGTTCGTGTTATTTTCTATTTTTACTGTCGATTTTGAGCCAAGTACAGGAAAGAACTACTGTAGAACGCTAAAAAAGGATAAAGTTCTTCCTAGAAGGTGGAAAATAAGCTTTTTATAAGGAAAGAGTGAAGTGAATAAGTTAAAGATTCAATCGCTGAATTCGCGTAAGGACTTCCCAGAAAAGCGTGTTATAAACGTTGGTACTAGAAAGGTGAACTTGAATTTTTCGCGCATGTTCCGTGACTCTCCCTGCGATATGGAACAATTGAAAGC
>NZ_AUIQ01000086.1 GCF_000423785.1 Tetragenococcus muriaticus DSM 15685
ATATCGCAGGGAGAGTCACGGAACATGCGCGAAAAATTCAAGTTCACCTTTCTAGTACCAACGTTTATAACACGCTTTTCTGGGAAGTCCTTACGCGAATTCAGCGATTGAATCTTTAACTTATTCACTTCACTCTTTCCTTATAAAAAGCTTATTTTCCACCTTCTAGGAAGAACTTTATCCTTTTTTAGCGTTCTACAGTAGTTCTTTCCTGTACTTGGCTCAAAATCGACAGTAAAAATAGAAAATAACACGAACAACAACCCTGTTGACCGGCCCGATTAGTTATCCACAAATTTTTAGAAATCATTCAGGTTATATGTTGTTTTAGGTAAAAGTTCTAAAAGTAACTTTTCATCTTGTTCTGCTATAGCTTTACGAACTTTTGTTGCCGAAATGATATTGCCATCTATGACTTTTCTTGTGAGAACAACTAGCTCTAACTCTTGTCCAAACACTTCTTGCATCGCTTGGTTATATACCTCAGTAACTTTAGAGTAAGGTTCATCGCCTACATAACGAACATGTATATCTAAAACTGGAGCAATTTTTTCTTTAAAAATTTGCGCATCGAGAGTAGCTTGAGTCTTAGCAACGGTTAATTCAGCTTTGTCCTTTAAAAAATAAGCTGGGAAAGTCGCTTGTGAAACGATGTATTTCCGAGTTGGAAAAACCGTTACATTTTCTAAATGGCTAACACCCGCTTGAACCATGTTCACTCGATCTTCCGTTGAAAATTCGGAATGGTCCTCTGATAAAACAAAAACATAAACTTGATCATTATCTTTAGCTGCAGTGTCCACTAGATATTGATGACCTTTAGTAAAGGGATTAGCATTCATGACAATACCCGCCCCTTGGCCTGCTTTTTTGTTTTGGTATAACTCATGAAGATAAGTAGAAAAATCTTCAGGCCCTTGTTCCATAAATAGAACGTCTTCATTTACAATAATTTTTTTAAATCCTAAGGAACGAAAAATCGTTTCTCTTTCGGGATTAGTATATAGAAAATAGTGAAAGTAACCCTCTTCATTTAATTGCTCAACTAATTGAGTAATGATCCAATTGACTAAGTTTTCTGATTGATAGTCTTTGCAAACTGCTACACATTTAATAATATTTTCAGCAATAGAACCTGTAGCAATCAGCTTTTTCCCATCATAAATCCCAAGAGTATAGTCAAGATACTCTTCTATTTGCAGATTCGCACTAACCATCAATTTTTTCCAAGCTTCATAGCCTTTTTTATCTTTATCTAGCCAAATACGTTTGCTTTTATACATATTATCCATAAGCTCAACCTCCTCTCTCCAGTTCTTTCTTCACTCCTCAATTTTCATCCTTATACGACTTTCTCATCAATAAGTTACTTTATACTCTTCTATCTAAAAAAACACTTACACCCCTATTATAGGAAAAGTTTATAAAATTTATAGTGGAAACCGTCAATAAAATTGTTCTTTTCGTGTTTCTGTTAACAAAACGAATCTTTAAAACAATAAACGTACAAAAACACGAGTTTGTTAACTATCCACTTTATTTTATGGTAAAATAAAGTGACATGATTATGAAAAATCATTTATTAGTTAATCATAAGGAGATGGGGGAAATGGACCCAATCGTTGAGGCTATAAAAAATAACCTGGATTTATCACAAAACAAGCCATTAAAACTTTGTGTTTACAAAGCTTTACGCAAAACAATCATTTTAGGTGACATTCCAGCGGGAGAAAGAATCAACGAGAAAGAATTATCTGAAGAATTAAATATTAGTCGCACGCCGATTCGTTTTGCTTTACAAGAGTTAGTAAAAGAGCAACTCGTGGAACATGTGCCTAGAATCGTTATTATCGTTAAAGGGATCAGTATAAAAGATGCTTATGAAATTTATGATATTCGTAAAGCTCTAGATACCCTAGCAACGACTAAAGCGATGACCCTAATGGATAGTCAGGATTTTGATGAATTAGAACAACTACTTGAAAAGGGCGACTATTATAATAAAACGGATCAAGTAGATAATCTTTTACAAAACTTCTCTGAGTTTAATTCATTTATTTATAAAAAAAGCCAGATGCTACGCCTAAAAGCCATTGTAACAAATTTACAAGCGTACCTAGTGTACTTTCGTGATATCGCTATTCGTGCTTCAGAGCGAAGAAGCTTAGCTTTAGAAGAACACTGGTTGATTTTCCGTGGTATGAAAAATAATGATGTAGAGCAAATTACTTTGATCACCCATGAACATTTAAACCATTCATTGCAATTTGTCATAAAAGAAATGGAACGAAGAAAAATTGAGTAATTCGACATTAATACAGCTAACAAAATTTGCTACAAAATCACTTTATTATGAAGTGGCTCTTTCACCTAAACCTGGACTTGTAGATCGTTTTGATAACGGTGCTCATAAAGACATGGATTTTTTCATGTTTATTGATAGCATTGAGAGTTTAGCCCCCCATTTCTATGAATATGCACGATTAGGTTTTACTCATAACGATGATTTAGCCTCTCTGTTTTCCAAGTTGCGTGAGGAAGGGATAAAAGCTGAACATGATATGTTAGAAGCAACCTATCAAGTAAATACGCATAAAGGAGCAAATTTTTCCTTTGCAGTTTTACTTGGGGCTACAGGTCTTTACTTGCAAAATCATTCACTCCCATTTTCTTTTCAGGATACTACAAATATTTTATCCTTAGTTGCTCAGATGACTCATCACCTTGTTGAACAAGACTTTTCTCATATAACAGAAAAAAATAAGTTATCCCATGGAGAAAAATTATATATTAAAGCAGGGACGCTAGGTGTTCGTGGAGAAGCTACACAAGGATACCCAGCACTATCAAGCCTGTTATTACCCTTTTTTCGGAAGCGTGCGGAGCAAGAAAGCACAGAAATGTTGTTATTACGTGGCCTCATTTTATTGATAAGCCAAATTGAAGATAGTAATCTCCTGCATCGTGGCGGGGCCAACGGCTGGCAACAAGTAAAACAACGAGGGGTGGGTATTCATCAAAATAAGCTAAACGAACTTGAATTTAAACAAAACCTAACCACATTTAACCAAGAATTAATTGAAAAAAATCTAAGTCCAGGAGGCGCTGCTGATTTATTAAGTTTAGGCATTTATTTTAGTTTTTTAGAAAAACTTATTTAAATACAAAAATACAAGCTGGCAGCTTTCTTGTCTAGGATGCCAGCTTGTATTATTTTTTATTGTAGAAGTTGACCAAACCGTTGCGTCAACCTTTGCCATATATTTACAAGGGCGTCGTAAAAGCGTCCAGATATATCCTCTACGTTAAAAAATTGTCCCATCTGATCGATAATATTTGCTACTTCCATACGATAAACCCAAAGTAAAAAAAGGAAAAGGACAAAAGCAATGAAACGTAAAAGGCAGCTTCTTGCTCGCAAAGCCCAAACGAAAAGAAAAATACCTATAACAATAGCAATCAATGTCTCCACCTAAATGACCTCCCTTATATTTCCATTATGATATTAAAGTAAGCAGAAAACATCCTTCTTCCGCCTGATTTCATAAAAAAAGACTGGGAAGCCCCAGTCTTTTTTACTCTTTGCCATCTAAAATGTTCAGACGTACTTTTTTGCGATCATTAGTTCGAACACTGTAAACAATCGTTCGAATGGCTTTTGCAATACGCCCTTGTTTACCAATAATTCGTCCAACATCACTAGGTGAAACAGACAAATTATATTCAAAAAAGTGATCTGTCTCCTCAATTTCGACTGACACTTGTTCAGGCTCTGTGACCAAAGGACGAACGATCGTTAAGACCAAATCAGTCAAATCTGTCATAATGGCCACCTTATTTCTTAGCGTGTTTTGCATCGTGATGCTTTTTCATAATACCTTCTTTAGAAAGAAGATTACGAACCGTATCAGAAGGTTGAGCGCCTTTAGCCAACCAATCGAGTACGCTAGATTCCTCGATTTTTACTTCGCTTGGTTCTTTCAATGGGTTATACGTCCCCACTGTTTCAATAAAGCGACCATCACGTGGTGAACGTGAATCTGCGACTACGATACGGTAAGTTGGGCGTTTTTTATCCCCTATACGTTTTAAACGAATTTTTACTGCCAAAATTTACACCTCCGTTAGTTTTACTCACAAAACGTAGTGTAACAGGTTTTAATTATAGTGTAAAGAGTTTTCTCTTTACAGACTAAATTTTTTTATTTGCAAATTTCACTAACTTTTTGTAAGATTGATCTTGTGGTAAAAAACAAGACAGATTTATTACTAAGCATAGTGGTAAAGAGTCAAGATAAAAAATGAATTTATTGTTACTCTACCACTAAAAAATAGGCGCACTGAACTAGGCCTATGCAAATCAAGCGTTTTCATAGGCTGTTTCCCTAGCAATGCGCAAATAACTTTTTCGTTATTTTTCTATCACGCTCCTAGGTGGCGTATAGAGTTGGTGGTTCCGTAGTAGCGTATCCACCAAGCGCACAAATTTTCTTGCAGTTAAAACGAGGGCTCTTTTGTGTTGATGTTTCGGTGTTTCTTGATACTTTTTACGATAAAAGGCTTGATATTCGGGCAAATGCCGACTGACAGAATTGGCAGCTTCAATTAAGTAGTAACGGA
>NZ_AUIQ01000087.1 GCF_000423785.1 Tetragenococcus muriaticus DSM 15685
GCGGGTCTAGTTCAGTGCGTTCTTTTTTTCCTTTGAAAGTCCAAAATCAACTTTATTTTTTTGGATTTTCTCTTGACTTATTACCACAAGTCTTTACATTTTTACTTATGCACTTAATTGTTTCTGAGTGCATAATAAAACGCTTTCTAAACAAAGTCAAATTGAATAGTATGAAATTTGGTATGTTTAATGTGGGGTTGAATTAACTACAAAATTACTTTATCATTTACTTGAAAGCGCTCGCTTATACAATTAAAAGGGAGATGAGTTTATTGTCAGGGAAGATTATTTTAGACTGTGATCCAGGTCATGACGATGCAATTGCGATAATTTTGGCATATGGAAGTGCTGAAATAGACCTTCTAGCAATTACTACGGTTGCAGGTAACCAGACGCTTGATAAAGTAACAAATAACGCTAGAGCAGTTAGTACTGTTATAGGTATGACAGATACTCCAATAGCTGCTGGTTCCGAAAAGCCATTAGTACAAGAAATTGAAGTTGCTGGTGAAATTCATGGGGAATCTGGTTTAGATGGGCCTAAGTTACCTAAACCTACTGTACCTTTGTCCGATGTTAATGCGGTTGATTTAATAATTGAAACCGTTATGAATAATCCAAGTGGAACTATTTCTTTAGTAGCTACTGGAAGTTTAACGAATGTTGCTCTAGCGGCCAGAAAAGAACCCAAGATAATTAAGAGGGTAAAAGAAGTAGTTATAATGGGAGGAGGTTACAATACAGGGAATTGGAGTGCTGTAGCTGAGTTTAATATTATAACTGACCCCGAAGCAGCTCATATCGTATTTAATGAAGATTGGAAAGTTACTATGGTGGGGCTCGATTTGACCCATCAAGCTTTAGCTACACAGGATGTTGTAACCAACATTAAAAGTATCAATACAAGTACTTCAAATTTTATAGTAGAACTATTAGAATTCTTTACGGATATGTATAAACAAAATCAAGGGTTTGAAGCACCACCAGTACATGACCCATGTACTGTAGCTTACTTAATAGATCCTTCGGTAGTAACTACATTATCTGTCCCAGTAGATATTGAATTAACTGGCAAACTGACAAGGGGAATGACTGTAGCAGATTTTAGATACCCAATTCCGAAAGAAAATAATACCTTTGTAGCAACAAAATTAAACCATACAAAGTTTTGGGATTTAATTTACGATGCGTTAAGTAATATTGGATAAATTCGATTATATAAAACCTGGCCTGTATTTTTAAGATAGGCCAGGTTTTACCGTGTAACCTAAAATTTGCTTGGCTCATGTCTTTTTATGTCCCCTAGATATGTAGTTGCTGATTTATAAATTATTTTATTGTGTGCAATTATAAAGAGTGCAAAAAATATACTTGGTAAAATAGTGAAGTTATTAAATGTAAACTTTATTTCTAAAAGTAGGCCGCTTTTTTACTTTATAATAAAAAATAGTTGCGTATATTTAAAGTTATAGCGCATACAGAAAGTGCTTACATTTTTTATTGACTTTTTTTTAAACGAGTTGTTACCCTGTACATAGACATGTATGAACATGTTCATACAAAATTAAGTTTTGAGGTGGGTTATGATGAAAGAATTTAGTAAAACAGAAATCATTAAAAAGATTCAACATACTGACGTTAATCCTGATATGACGAGTAAAGATGTTAAAAAAATTTGTGAGGATGCTTTAGAGTATGGGTTTGACGGAGTAATGTTATTACCATGTTGGATTAAAGAAGCTAAAAAGTATCTTGCTGGCACAGATATAAATATTTGTACGGCTTTAGGGTTTCCAATGGGTGGGGCGTTGACTTCCTCAAAAGTTCAAGAAATGAGAGATGTAGTAGAAGCCGGCGCTGATCAAATAGATTTTATGGCTAATATTAGCTTTATTAAAGATGGAAAAGATAAGGAATATCAAAAAGAAATTGAGGAGATTGTCAAAGCAGCTAATGGGAAAGTAACAAAGATCATGCTGGAGTTTGGAATGTTAACCCAAGATGAGAAAGCTAGAGCGGCTGAAGCAGCAATAAACGCAGGTATTACTTACCTTAAAAACTCAAGCGGCTGGGGAAAGGGAGGTCATGCTACTGTTGAAGACATTCAGCTATTAAAAGAGGTTTCAAATGGAAGAGTACCGGTAAAAGCATCAGGTGGTATTCGTGATATGGAAAGAGCTACAGAAATTTTAAACGCTGGAGCAGTTTTACTTGGTACTAGTTCAGGGGTGAAGATTGCTGGCGGAACAGATGAGGCGTTAAGCGATTATTAAAAAAAGTTATTAGTTGTGTGCCTTTAGGCGTTAACAATTTCATTAAGGTCTTCCTAATGATATAGTGTATGTACTTAATCTTTATAAAATTAACATTAAAAAGGATGAGGCTGTTTATGGAATTGTTATTCAAAAAAAATAATAACGACCCCCTACCCATTTATCAACAAGTTGCGCTGAATGGATGATAGATAACATAAAAAGTGGAAATTGGCAAGAAGGGTATCAATTACGTTCTGAGAATTCTTTTGCTACAGAATTAAATATAAGTAGAGGGACTCTTAGAA
This sequence comes from Tetragenococcus muriaticus DSM 15685, assembly GCF_000423785.1. Classification (GTDB taxonomy): domain Bacteria; phylum Bacillota; class Bacilli; order Lactobacillales; family Enterococcaceae; genus Tetragenococcus; species Tetragenococcus muriaticus. The sequence continues at coordinate 2,561 of NZ_AUIQ01000087.1, forward strand.
AAGCGATCGACCGTCTAATCGATAAGGGGTTACTTATCCGCATTCAAGGAAAAGGAACGTATGTAACAGCCAATAAGATATCTTACCCTTTTGCACAAGAATTAATTTCTTTTGCGGAATCTATGGACTTTAAAAGGTACAATTTTACAACAAAGGTAATTGAGAAAAGAGTAATACAATCGTCATCTTTAATCCAAAAATCACTATCTATTGAAGATAACATTTCAGTACTATATTTGAAAAGAGTACGTTTTATTGAAAATGAACCGGCTATTTTTTTTGAAAATTGGATTCCCTTACAATATTGTCCGACAATTGAAGAAGAGGATTTTGAAAAAGTAAGCGTTTTTGATGCTATTGAAAAACACGCTAATTCAAGGATTTCACATGGCGTAAGGAAATTCACAGCAGTTTCTTTAACCCATGAAGAAGCTATATTGTTAGACCTGAGGGAAAATGAACCAGTTTTATGTATTACTCAATATACATTTAACGAACAAAAAACGCCTTTGGAACAGTCGAGAGTTCTATTGAGGACAGATAAATATGAAATCACTTCAGTTCTTACTAGATGAATTGTGGGATTTGGCAAATTTGAAAGCGATTTTAGGAGGGTGGAGTGTTTTGAATAAAAGAATCCTTTCTATCGGAAGTTACAATGCAGGGTTGACCTGTAAAACTAGCAGAGTGCCTTCATGGGGAGAAACAATAATTGGAAGCGATTTTTCTGAAAGTTATGGAGGAAAAGGATCAAATCAAGCTGTTGCTTCAGCTAACCTTGGTGGCGATACAACTTTTATCGGCTGCTTGGGGAATGATAGTTACGCTACAGATGGAATTAGAATGTTGAATAATTACGGTGTTGATACTTCACACGTAAAATATTCTTTTGATAAGAATACAGGCGTTGGTATTATTTTGCTTAATGATGCGAATGACAATTGTATTATTGTGGATCCTGGAGCCAATAGTGAACTAAAACCAGAAGATATGGTAAATCTAGAGTCAGTGATTTCAGATGCTGGTATTGTTATTTTTCAATTAGAAATACCTCTAGATACTGTAGGAATGGGGATGGAAATTGCTCAACGTTTAGACAAAAAGGTGATCTTAGATCCTGCTCCTGCTAATAAACAAGCAATTAAATTATTACGAAATGCAACTATTGTAACTCCTAATGAAACAGAACTATTATTGTTGAATGGTAAGTCTACTGTTTTGGATTTATCACATGATGAGTGTAAAATTTTAGCACAAAACTTGCTTAACGAGGGGCCTGAAGCAGTTGTAGTTACACGTGGAGAAAAGGGCTGTTTTGTTGTTACTAAAGATAGTGTCGAAACTGTTCCGTCTTTGTCAGCCGAGGTAGTTGATACTACAGGGGCAGGTGACGTTTTTACAGGCGCGTTAGCAGTAGCATTGGCAGAGAACGAAAGTCTAGTTGAAGCTACAAAATTTGCTAACATAGCTGGATCGTATGCAGTAACAAAGTATGAAGTTATTCCCGGGATACCAACCAGAGAAGATATGTGTGAGCTATATCACTTAAGGGACCGTTAAATGGTGTATTATTTGTATAGTTTTAAATGAAAGATAAGCATAGTGGTAAAGAGTCAAGATAAAAAATGAATTTATTGTTACTCTACCACTAAAAAATAGGCGCACTGAACTAGGCCTATGCAAATCAAGCGTTTTCATAGGCTGTTTCCCTAGCAATGCGCAAATAACTTTTTCGTTATTTTTCTATCACGCTCCTAGGTGGCGTATAGAGTTGGTGGTTCCGTAGTAGCGTATCCACCAAGCGCACAAATTTTCTTGCAGTTAAAACGAGGGCTCTTTTGTGTTGATGTTTCGGTGTTTCTTGATACTTTTTACGATAAAAGGCTTGATATTCGGGCAAATGCCGA
>NZ_AUIQ01000088.1 GCF_000423785.1 Tetragenococcus muriaticus DSM 15685
CCACAGTGATTGACACGATCCGCTTTCAACTCTTCCATATCGCAGGAAGAGTCACGGAACATGCGCGAAAAATTCAAATTCACCTTTCTAGTACCAACGTTTATAACACGCTTTTCTGGGAAGTCCTTACGCGAATCCAGCGCTTGAATCTTTAACTTATTCTCTTCACTCTTTCCTTATAAAAAGCGTATTTTCCACCTTCTAGGAAGACCTTTACCCTTTTTTAGCGTTCTACAGTAGTTCTTTCCTGTGTTTGGTTCAAAAACGATAGCAAAAATAGAAAATAACACGAACAACAACCCTGTTGACCGGCCCGTTTAGTTATCCACAAATTTTTAGAAATCATTCAGGATATATAATAATTCTAAAAGTGACATAGGTATCTATATCGAATTGTATTTTCATTTAATTGTTAGCGCTTTTTTCAATTGAAAGGGGTGATTAGAACTAAATAAGATATTTTCTTGACAGCGTTATCATAAGGTGATATTTTATTTTTGTAAGATAGAAATCGATTTCTATAAAATAATATTTAAGAGGAGAGAAAATTATGTTAACTACAGAACTATTACATCCGTCAATTTTACGAGCTTTAGCTAATTGTGGACATGGAGACAAGATATTAATTACAGATGGGAATTATCCATTAGATTCTGATGTAAATGAAAATACGGAAAAAATTTATTTAGCATTAAAATCTGATCTTCCAAAAGCAACAGAAGTGTTGAAAGTACTAAATACTCAGATAAATTTTGAGAAAGCTGAAGTTATGTCACCTGATGAGGGAGAACAACCAGCAATCTATGAAGAATTTAAGGAAATTCTAGATACAGGTGAATTAAGTGAACTTGGTCGTTTTGATTTTTACGATGTATGTAAAAATGCGAGCAATTTAAAATTAGGAATTAATACTGGTGAAACTAGAACTTTTGCTAATATTCTTTTAACTATAGGAGTAAGATAAAAAATTTTTGACTTTTTAGAAATCGATTTCTATCAAACTTATAAGGAGAAAATGAAGATGGAAGATATTGAAATTATTAGAAAAGTGATGAAAGCTGAAATATCATCAATAAAAAAACAGGAACAACAGTTAAATTCTAATAAGGAAGAATTTAACTTAATTATTAAGGAAATTTTGACGCTTAAAGGGCACTTAATAATAATGGGCGTCGGTAAGTCTGGGCACATAGGGAAAAAATTAGCAGCTACTTTTGCAAGTACAGGTACGCCTTCATTTTTTATCCATGCAACAGAAGCAATGCATGGAGATTTAGGTATGATTACTAAAGATGATTTAGTAATCATTATTTCAAATTCTGGAGAGACAAGTGAAGCTCTTGCACCTATTGATGCTATTCATCGAATTGGTGCAAGGATTATTGCCTTAACCGGTCAAGAACATTCGACATTGGCTAGAAAAAGTGAATTTCTTTTAGAAGTACAAGTTGATCGCGAAGCAGATACATTTAATTTAGCTCCAACAAATAGTTCTACGAGTGTTTTGGTGGTAGGCGATAGTTTAGCACTTGCTATATCGGTACTAAAAAATTTTACTGAAGAACAATTTGGAATGTATCATCCCGGTGGGGCATTAGGAAGAAAGTTAGTAGAAGAAGGTAAATTATAGGAGGAAAATCATGAAAAAAATATTAATCATCGGTAGTTTTATAACCGATCTTGTAGTGAAATCAGAACGTTTTGTTGAAGAAGGTGAAACGATTATTGGCGAATCTTTTCATCAATTTACTGGCGGTAAAGGGGCTAACCAAGCTATAGCAGCGGCAAAATTGGGTGGAAATGTGGAAATGATTGGAAAATTAGGGGCAGATAAGTTTGGCGAAGATCAAATAAAATCTTTGAGAGAAAATAATGTTAAACATGATAATGTTTTGTTTACTAACACTGCTAGTTCTGGAATAGGAAATCCTCATATAAATGCACAAGGTCAAAATAGAATTGTTATTATTCCTGGAGCCAATTCAGAATTTTCAACTGAAGATGTACAGGGATTCGAAAGTGCTATTAGAGGGGCGGACATTTTAGTATTACAATTAGAACTACCGCTTGAAACAGTTTATGAAGCAATAACAATTGGAAACAAATATGGTAAAACGATCATTTTAAATCCAGCTCCTGCTGCTGAATTAGATCCAAAATATGCGCCATTTGTTACTTATATAGCTCCTAACGAACATGAAGCAGCAGTTTTAACAGACATCGATACAAGTAGTGATATAGGAGTGAGAGAAGCTGCTAGTAATCTGCTAGAACAAGGTTATCAAAATGTTATCATAACTCTCGGTCAAAATGGTAGTTATTTTAAAAATAAAGATAGTGAATTGCACACTCCTGCTTTTAGCGTTTCACCTGTAGATGTAACTGCAGCTGGAGATACCTATATTGGAGCCCTGGCCTACGGCTTAGCACAAAATAGTCAAATTACTAAAGCTTTGACATATGCTTCTGCAGCAGCTTCGCTTTCTGTAACAAAAATGGGAGCGCAACCATCACTACCTACCAAATCTGAAATTGATCAATTTTTAGAGAAAACAGAGAAAATTAAAAAATAACTAATTTACTAATGGAAGTAATAAAATAACCCTGAATGAGGTGGTTTCGAAATGAATAAACAAGGTTGGGTAGAACAACCAGATGGCTATTTGAATAAAGTCCCTATATTACAGTTTATTTTAGTTACGATTTTGTTTGCTATGTGGGCGATTGCAGCGAGTTTAAATGACATTTTAATTACTCAATTTACAGCGGTTTTTGATTTGAGCGGTTTTGCAGCTGCGTTTGTAAAAACAGCATTTTATGGAGGATATTTTGTCATTGCTATACCGGCCTCAACATTTATTAAAAAAAGTAGTTATAAATTGGGAATAGTAGCTGGGCTAACAGCCTTTGCTCTTGGATGTTTCTTGTTTTTCCCTGCAGCAAGGCTGTTTGCTTATCCAGTTTTTCTTTTTGCTCTTTTTGTTGAGGCAATCGGACTTAGTTTTCTTGAAACTTCAGCAAATACGTATAGTTCATTATTAGGCCCTCGCTCTTCATCCACAGTGCGTTTAAATGTAAGTCAGACAATGAACGCTATCGGTAATATCATAGGTATTTTTTTGGGGAAGTATTTAATATTTACAGATGATAATCTAACACAAAAAATGTCAGATTTAAGTAAAAGTGCAGCTGAAGAATATGGACGCCAAGCTTTGGCACGGACGATCTCACCGTATAAATATTTACTCATTGTTTTAGCTATTTTGATCATAATCTTTGCATTAACAAAATTCCCATCAGGCAAACCGAAAAAGAAAGAATATGAAAAAAATGTAACTTTTGCGGAAACAATGAACTATTTAAAAGATAAGAAAGAATATTGGCAAGCTGTTATTACACAATTTCTTTATGCGGGTGTTCAAACGAGCGTCTGGTCGTATACCATGATTTTAGCGCTTGAAATGTTTCCGCAGTTTAATGAAAGAACAGTTTCAAATTTTATGCTATATAGTTATATATGCTTTTTTGTTGGTCGTGTATCAGCCAGTTATCTATTAGCTCGATTCTCTGAGACCAAGGTATTGCTAACCTATTCCTCTTTAGGAACATTAGCAGTTTTATATGCTACATTAGTGCCAAATGTATCAGCCGTTTACGCTGTAATAGGTGTGAATCTATTTATGGGACCATGTTGGCCAACGATCTACTCTAGAGCACTAGATAAAATTGATGATAAACGACACACGGAGACTGCTGGAGCATTTATTGTTATGGCCTTAGTTGGTGGAGCTATATTACCAGCACTGCAAGGTCTATTATCTGATTATACAAATATCCAATTTTCCTTTATTTTAGTAGCAATTGAATTCCTATGTGTAGCTCTTTACTTCTTTAAAGAAAGAAAAGGAGAAACTAAGAAACAAGATTGATAAAATACATCTGTTTCTTAGCTGAAACTGGTTAAAAAGGCAAAAATCTGGTGGGCAAAGGGCTCGCCAGTTTTTTATTTTAAATAATAATCGGTGAAATTTCTAATTAATTAGAGATATAATTGATCAAGATTACTTAACTGGAGTTCTAACAATCAATAAGTGTGTATATTATGATATAATATTTTACCTGAATGATTTATAAATTTTTCCAAGAATGATTCAATCATTGGTATGCTCATTTTTCTAAAAGTTTAGTTGCTTCACCTTCTGGGTGTACAAAAAGAACGCACTTCGTGTTATTGTAAAGTCGACAAAACATAACAATAAAGGAGTGCGTTCTTATGTCTATTACTTTACAACAAAATTCTCTTACATTCAATGAGCAAAAAGTCATCTCAATAGCCAACGACGGTGGTACCTTAACCAATGACGCGGGGCTCGTCTTACTTTCGGAGTTTCTAAATCAAATTCATTTTGATTCACTGTTAGCGCAATACGTTCATATTCCAGAGCATCGTTTCTTCGCCC
>NZ_AUIQ01000089.1 GCF_000423785.1 Tetragenococcus muriaticus DSM 15685
TTCTATGATCTTATGAGAGATAATTTTTAGTTCTTCCCCCAATTTTGATTATTAAGGAACATATCTTGTTGTTTTTCCTCAATGTATTGAAAGAAACTCCTTCATTAAAATGAGTAGTTTCACTTTTTTGCATGAATTAAAATGTAATACGTCATTCATATGATACAATATAAATAAAAAGATTAAGGGGGAGGATTTTTGCAAGGACAAATTCAAAAAGCATTAAGCGGATTTTATTATATTTATTCAGATGGTAAAGTTTATCAGACAAGAGCTCGCGGCAATTTTCGTAATCGAAATATTACTCCATTGGTAGGAGACTTTGTTTATTTTGAAAGCGAAAATTTAACAGAAGGTTACTTACTAGAAGTGTTACCTAGAAAAAATAAATTATTACGACCGCCAGTAGCAAATGTCGATCAGGGTGTTATTGTAATAAGTTTAGTCGATCCGCAATTTTCATATTTTTTGTTAGATCGTTTTTTAGTAAGTATGGAATACGATGGTATTGAGCCTATTATTTATTTAAGTAAAACTGACCTACAAACAGAAAGTAAGTTGATTAATGAAATTGTGTCGACTTATCAAAAGATTGGTTATAAAGTCATTGTTTCAACTGAAAATGACGCAATGACAAAATTAGCAGATTTATTTTCTCATCGTTTAACTGTTTTTGCTGGACAGTCTGGATCTGGGAAGTCAACCTTATTAAATCGCTTAATGCCACAGTTGAAATTAGAAACAGCGGAGATTTCAACTGCTTTAGGGCGTGGGAAACATACAACCAAGCATGTGGAATTGCTTGCAGTTGCTGATGGTTTAGTCGCGGATACTCCTGGTTTTAGTGCAATTAGCTTTATTGATATTACTCAAAGAGAACTAGCAAAACAATTTCCAGAATTTGTTCAAGTTTCCGGTGATTGTAAATTTAGAGAGTGTCTTCATTTAAATGAACCTGACTGCGAAGTGAAACGACAGGTCAGGACAGGAAGTATCGCTGAAAGCAGATATAATAATTACGTTTATTTTTTGGAAGAAATTAAAAATAGGAAGCCGAATTATAAAAAGAAAAGGTAGGGAGAGCTAATAATGAAAATTTCACCATCAATTTTAAGCGCAGATTTTGCAAATTTGCAACAAGGAATTGAATTAGTCGAAAAAAATGGCGTGGACTATATTCACGTAGATGTAATGGATGGTCATTTTGTACCCAACATAACATTTGGTCCTAATGTGCTCCAAGCTATTCGTCCAGTGACTAAGTTACCGTTAGATACACACTTGATGATTGAAAATCCAGAAGATTATATTGATGCTTTTGCTGAGGCAGGAGCTGACATTATAGGTGTCCATGCAGAAGCAACTCCTCATATACATCGAGCAATTCAAATGATTAAAAATAAAAACGTACAGGCCGAAGTAGTGATTAACCCCGGAACTTCGATTAATTCGATTTATCATATACTATCTATGATAGATCAGATTCTTGTTATGACAGTTAACCCGGGTTTTGGTGGACAATCTTTTATTGAAGAATCGCTCGATAAAATTCGTCAGTTAGCTGATTTAAGAGACGAGAAGGGATACCATTATGATATAGAAGTCGATGGTGGCATTGTGCCCGAAACAGCTACAAGATGTAAAGAAGCGGGTGCTGATGTTTTTGTTGCTGGAAGTTATATTTTTGGTGCAGAGCAACCTGAAAAACGAATCCAGCTCTTGAAAGAAGCGATTAGTGAATGAATATTTTATTAGCAGCAGGTGGCCCTATTTCTAATTGGCCGGAAATAGAAGAACATTATGATTTTTATGTTGGTATTGATCGAGGCAGTCTTTTCTTACACCAAAAGGGATTGCCCCTAGATATTGCGATTGGAGATTTTGATTCACTGAACGCACAAGAGCGGGAAAACATTTTTAATTCAGCTGAAAGGGTAGTTACTTCTCCTGCAGAAAAGGATAATACAGATACACAGTTGGCTTTAGAACTTATTTTAAAAGAGCAGCCCAATGCTAATGTTACGGTAGTAGGTTCAACTGGAGGAAGAATAGATCATTTTCTAGCAAATTTTTGGTTAGTTTTGGAACCAAGATTTCGTAAGTATAGCCAAAACATTTGCCTAAAAGATAAGCAAAACACCATTTCTTTTTTGCTTCCTGGTAATCATACGGTCACCAAAGAAATGGATAAAAAATATTTAGCTTATTGTTGTTTAACACCAGTTTCTGAGCTCACTTTAGCTAAAAGTAAATATATATTAGATAAACAGGAAGTTTTATATCCTACGTCATACGCGAGTAATGAATTCATTGATGATTACGCTAACGTTTCGTTTTCTAAAGGGATAGTTGCTGTTATTCAAAGTAAAGATGCTTGAAAGAAAGCGTACGTTATTTTATGAAAAATAGTTTAAAAATAGTTAAGAGTCATTGGTTAACTTTTGTTTAGAGCTATTTAGTGATACAATCTATCTATTGAGTTTGAAGTAATTGAGGTGCACTTGTGAAAAAATTTAATCCGAATAAAAATATTATTATTACCTTAATTATCGTAATTATCATTGTCACTGTTTTAAGTATCACTATGGCTAGACGTGCAGTTGAGCAGCAGGCTTCTTTTGCCCAAGTGATTGTAAATGATACTGTAGCTATGGTAGACAGAGCTTTGTATGCACCAGTACGTTGGTTTGAAAATGGCGTTGGCTCTATCCAAAATTTATTTGTGACTTACCAAGAAAATGAACGCTTAAAAAGTCAAATTGATAATTACGATGAGGTTGTTCAGCAAAATGAAAGTCAGCAAAGAGAAATTTCAAATTTACAAGAAGAGTTAGATTTGAATGAGACATTGACAAATTATGAAAAAACGGCAGCTAACGTGATTTCTCGTTCACCAGACTCTTGGCAAGATATCATGATTGTCGACCAAGGTTCACAAGAAGGAATTCGTGATAATATGGCTGTAATGGCTAAAAATGGTTTGATTGGTCGTGTTCTTGAAGTTAATGCTCATTCTTCCAAGGTTGAATTGTTAACGTCTGAAAATCAGACAAGTAACCACTTTCCTGTTCGTATAACAACTGAAGATGGAGATGCTTTTGGGTTACTCAAAGGCTATGATCGGCGTAATCAAGCACTAGTTGTTGAAGAATTAACAGGGGAAACCGATATAGAAGAAGACGATACAGTCCAAACTTCCGGGTTAGGCGGAAATTCTCCTTCGGATCTGAATGTCGGTAATGTTATTGAAGCAGAGCCTGATGATTATGGTCTAGATCGTACAGTTTACGTTCAACCTGCAGCAGACGTTAATGATGTATCTGTTGTTACGATTATTGAGCGCACAGTAGGGGAAGACTAATTATGAGTAAAGTTAAAAAACAATATATAGCAGCGCCGATTTTCTTTTTAGTCATGTTATTAGATAGCCATTTGACACGTACGTTTTCAGCATGGAGCGATGGTACAAATATTTGGAAGACTCATTTTTTATTGTTATTATTGTTATTCTGTGTTCCGAAGTTTTCTAAACGTTATATGATCACAGCGACTATTATTTTAGGTAGTATATTTGATTTATACTATATAGGTGTGTTAGGCATCTATGCTGTGAGTCTTCCTTTAGCTGTTTGGGGGATGTATCTACTATACGAACTTCTTTATCAAAATATATTTACTATGTTTTTTGGATGGATCATTTTGATAACAGGTTATGAATTAGTAGCTTCTGGGATTCAAGTAGTCTTTAATATGTCAGTGATTAACCCGATTTACTTTGCTACGAATTTTTTAGGGCCGACTTTATTAGTAAATATTTTATTTTTTTTCATTATTTATTACATTGTGAGGGTATTATTCCGCTGGGAATAATACCTCTTTTTTTTTATAAAAAAAACTAAATTTGCAAATATATTTCAAAGATGAAATATATTTGTAACAATTCTTTTATTGTAATGTCATACGGCTATGTTACAATCGTTTTATCGTTGAAAAAGTGTTTAAGATTTCTTAATTTCTTATAGCAATTATAAAATAAATTTAACCTGAATGATTTCTAAAAATTTGTGGATAACTAATCGGGCCGGTCAACAGGGTTGTTGTTCGTGTTATTTTCTATTTTTACTGTCGATTTTGAGCCAAGTACAGGAAAGAACTACTGTAGAACGCTAAAAAAGGATAAAGTTCTTCCTAGAAGGTGGAAAATAAGCTTTTTATAAGGAAAGAGTGAAGTGAATAAGTTAAAGATTCAATCGCTGAATTCGCGTAAGGACTTCCCAGAAAAGCGTGTTATAAACGTTGGTACTAGAAAGGTGAACTTGAATTTTTCGCGCATGTTCCGTGACTCTCCCTGCGATAT
>NZ_AUIQ01000090.1 GCF_000423785.1 Tetragenococcus muriaticus DSM 15685
GTCTACTGAAATCAAGGTATTAATGGGAATAACAGCCTAAGATATTTGGAGTTCAGAGAGGGCGCGTTTGATTTTCAAACTTCGCAACAGAACCATAAAAACTACTTTCTGTGTCCTGTTTTTTTATTTTAGAAAAATTATTTAATGTTCGATTAACCATGAACTTAGCAAGTTAATGTATTCATCGTGGTGTTCAACAAACGGCATATGGCGACTGTTTTGGAATAACTTCTATTGAGCATTGGACAAATGATCATACATAGTTTTAGCAATTAATGGCGTACATAAGTCAACAGTTGTGGCCTCTTTTTTGATACTGTATAATTAAAGGGTTAGAACCGTGTCATTACTTAATGACATAAGTAAGGAGATAAAAAGATGAAATATGGCTATGCGCGGGTCAGTACCACTGATCAAAAATTAGCAAATCAAATTGAGTTACTAAAATTGGCAGGAGCAGAAAAAATCTTTCAAGAAAAGTTTACCGGCACAACTACCGAACGACCGGAGTTTCAAAAACTGTTGCGCGCTCTAAAAACAGGTGATACTTTGATTGTCACTAAGCTGGATCGGTTTGCGCGGAACACGCGCGAGGCATTAGCCATTATCCAAGAGTTGTTTAAAGAAAATGTCAAAGTCAACATTTTGAATATGGGCTTAATTGACAATACGCCGACTGGCCAATTAGTCTTTACAATATTTAGCGCCTTTGCGCAGTTTGAACGCGATATGATTGTCACGCGCACACAAGAAGGTAAATTGTATGCCAAGCAACATGATCCGTTGTTTCGGGAAGGGCGACCGAAAACGTATTCTGATGAACAAATCAGATTTGCTTATGAGCTGCGAAAACAAGGCATGACCTACAAGATGATTGAACGAAAGACGGGGATTAGTAAACGCACGCAACAGCGACGATTTAAATTAATTGAGAAACCAAGTGATACTTCTAAAATCTAAGACAGGTGAAAGATCATGAAAAAGGATATTTTAAATTATTTCCTATTTTGACTGATCTTTAATAATCGTGTGATGTCCTTAATAGTTTGATTTTTACTGTGTATGGTAAAGTGTTTATATACTATAATTGAAAAAGTGTTCTGGACGATTAATATTCTTATTTGGTCACAAGATAGCTGTCGTTTTTGCTTGAATCTAAAACAATTCATCAGGGATAGTCGAATTAGCTTACGATCACAATATTGTTTTTTTTAATCCGATAACATTGTTAGGAATCAATAAAAGCATCATCATCACTTAGAAAATGTTAACTGCCCTTGGAACTTTGACAGCACGCTTGATCGATATGGTAGTTCTTTTTAGTTAGTCATTCTATGGTAAGATGATCATCGATTTTTAATAACTTAATTTACAATCTACCGCTTTCATAATAAAAACTAATGTACCTAATTATCTCGGACTATGCTATTTAAAAAAACAGTCAGGATTTTCAGTATACGAGCTCTCTGTAATAACTTTCTATATTCAGTACTACCAGCTTATTTCCTAAAAAATACGTATTGATAAAAAAGACTTGATGAAATATAATCATCAAGTCTTTTTCCAAAACTAACAGTCCATTATTACAAAAATATGACGCATAATGAGTTTGTTACTTATAATTGGCAATAATTTTGTCGCTTTAGAAATTTTTAACGACTATTGTGTTTTATAGTAATTTACTCTCTTTAAGTAACTCTTCGATAAACGTTCCCTTTATCTTATTTTTTAGAGCTACTTTAGCTAATTTTGGAATTCCTAAATTAGCCTCATCAATGGTTTTTTTATCTCCCATGTAGTAGATGGCTTTAAGTAGTTCTCGAATATCATAAATGGATCCATAAACTTCAGGAACAGCGCGTTCAACTTCAAGTAAAGTATATACAGATTCCATGGCCGTTCTAATTGAATATTCGGTAGTAAATACAGTGTCATTACTAGGTGACTCTGCGAAATTACCAATAAAGGCTAAATTAACAGATCCCTTAGGAACAATATCTGGCCTATCACCCGCAACGCGGGGCATAAAGTATGATGTAATAAATGGCATAAATACTGGAACGGTATTTATATTGTTTTGGTTAGACAATTGTTTGATTTTTGTCTCAGGGACACCAAGGTGATAAAGGAGTTCTTGAGTAATTTCTTCACCAGAACTTTCTACAATAGTCTTATCAACAAAATTTCCTTTGGTATCTGAATATAGTCCATATATCCATACAGTTGTTTCATTTTCTTTTTGTTCTTTGAAATGTGGCTGCCTATGAACAGCAAAACTCATCAACCAGTTCGAATCGGTTATGGTAATTATCCCACCAGTATTAATTTTGTGATCATGCAAATCACGATTGGTGAGACGCTCAATGTAAGGTTCAATTTCTGGTGATTTTATAGTGGCTGTCGCTGATACGAACCAACTTTTTTCAGGTAGGTTATCATAGAATACTTCTGGATGACCGAAATCATTAGATTGCTCTGCCAGATTCTTCCATAGTGACCAACTACCACCCAACTCTTTTGATATAGGAGCGGGTTTATCATGGCTTCCGTATGTTGAACTTTCTGTAATAGAACCATTTGTAACGAATACAAGATCATCACGTGATAGGCTAACATCATCACCGTCCTGGATCACGAGTTTTTTTGCAATTTTTTCGTCATTTTCGAAATCTACCACAACATTATTAACTTGTGTATCATAGATGAATTCGACATTGTATGACTCTAAATACTTTATAATTGGTAGAACCATAGACTCATATTGATTGTACTTATTGAACTTCAGGGCACTAAAATCAGGTAATCCATCAATATGATGAATAAATCTCATAGTGTATCGACGCATCTCAGCTGCAGAGTGCCACTTTTCAAAAGCAAACATAGTTGCCCAGTACATCCAAAAGTTACTTTCAAAGAACTCATTTGAGAAGAATTCCTCAATAGTCGTCTTACCCAATTTTGACTCAGGAGTTAAAACTAAATCTATTAATTCTTTAGATTTTTCATCCAAAGTATACAGGCCATCAGTTGGTACGCGCTGTCCACGATTATAAATTAGGCGAGTATTAGATGAATTTGGATCGTCTTTATCTAGCCAATAAAATTCATCTAAGTAAGAGGCATCTTTAATTTCTAAAGAAGGAATTGATCGATACATGTCCCACATAGTTTCAAAATGATTTTCCATTTCTCGACCACCACGTGTCACAAAGCCAATGTTGGCACGCTTTTCTCCATCTAAAGATCCACCCGGAGTGGGCAATTCCTCATATATATGAATTTTTTCCCCGGACATATGTCCATCCCGCACTAAGAAAACAGCGGTAGCCAGTCCGGCCAGACCTCCTCCAATAATATACGCTGATTTTTGATCCACATTTTTGGGCTTTCTTGGACGTGCAAAAGCTTCATAATTTCCGTTAGAATATCGCATAATTGCCTCCTTTTACTACGCTTCATGTTGATATACTCTATTTTAAAAATGACTCTTGTTGGTATTCAGGGTTAGGATATTCATAGGAGCCCATGAACTGACCTTGAAAGGCAATTTGCCCACCTAAAATGCCACCACCTGCAACAGTTACATTTTTTATAGACATGTTTCCTCCTATTAGTGATTTAATAGGTTAATTATAGCACTAAGAGAAATCGATTTCAAAAAATAGCAACTATAGTGAAACAGTCACTTTAGTTGCTGCAATCCCCATGAATAAGCGGTGAGTTTTGAAAGATGGAGTCTTTAGTTAGTAGGGAAATTTGTTGCATTATATCATAATTCATATATAACAGCCTGATTATAAAATTACGAGTATGTGTCAAGTTTATTGAGGTTGAATAAAAAAACCGTCTTTTGGGGCAGACACGAAGTTATTTTCAACCTCACTTTCGTTCGGTTTG
>NZ_AUIQ01000091.1 GCF_000423785.1 Tetragenococcus muriaticus DSM 15685
TTGATTTGCATAGGCCTAGTTCAGTGCGCCTATTTTTTAGTGGTAGAGTAACAATAAATTCATTTTTTATCTTGACTCTTTACCACTATGCTTTATTGTTTTAAATCCTCAATAATTTCAGAAGCTGTATCCATTACACGATCTGCATTAGGAAGATACAACTGCTCTAAATTCGAGGCAAATGGCACGGGGGTATCTGGTGCGCAGATACATTTAATAGGACCATCGAGGTAATCAAATGCTTTATCTCCGACAACTGAAGCAATATCAGTCGCTGTATTATTATGCGGGTTTGCTTCGTCAATTATAGCTAAACGACCCGTTTTTTTAATTGATTCGATCACTGTATCTTGATCCCAAGGTGAAACTGTCACAAGATCAATGACTTCCACAGACACGTTCTCTTCTTCTAATTTTTCGGCTACATCTAAGGCGACATAAAGCATCTTTCCGATTGTAACAATGGTTAGATCTGTGCCTTCACGTTTTACTTTAGCTTTGCCAATTTCTACTTTATAGTAGTCTTCGGGTACGTCTTCTTTAGTTCCTAAAAGTGTTTTATCTTCTGAAAAAACAACCATATTATCTTCTTCAATCGCCGAAAGCATTAATCCTTTGGCGTCATAGGCGTTTGATGGAACAACAACTTTAACTCCCGGGATGGAACCAAACAAACCATAATATGAACCGGAGTGTTGAGCTGCGGCTCCTGCACCAGCCCCATGAGTCGTGCGAATAGTTAGGGGAACTTTAGCTTTACCACCAAACATATAACGCATTTTTGAGCCTTGCGTTAAGATGGTATCAAGACAGTAACCAATAAAGTCGTTAAACATTAATTCCGCTACAGGACGTAATCCAGTAGCTGCAGCACCGACAGCCGCCCCCATATAACCGTTCTCAGCAATTGGCGTATCCATTACTCGCTGGCGACCAAATTTCCCCATTAAACCACTAGTTACTCCAAAGACACCACCAAAGGCGTCCTCATTTTCTTCCAAGTGTTCCACCGTTGCGCCACCAGATTGGTCCTCACCAATCAAAAATACATTTTCATCTTTGTCCATTGCTTGTTCTAAGGCTTCATTTATTGCTTTCATCATAGTGATTTGTCTAGCCATATTACTCTCTCCTTTATTAATTATTCAGCAAAAACATCTTCATACAGTGATTCTGGCTCAGGAATTGAGCTATTTTCAGCAAAATCAATTGCTGCTTGTACGTCTTCTTCTGATTGTTTATTGATGTTTTCCATCTCTTTTTTGCTTAATAATTTTTCTTTAAGGGCATAGTCTTTAAACTCTTCAACAGAATTACGATCAGCTAATTCTTTTTCTTTTCCTTCAGGTGCTTTATACTTTTGTTCGTCTCCTTCAAAGTGCCCATTATCACGATAAGTCAAACATTCAATCAATGTAGGCCCATTCCCTTTACGAGCACGATCAATAGCTTTTCCTGCTGCTTCATATACGGCAACAACATCTTTACCATCGACGGTTTCACCAGGAATGTCATAAGCAACTGCTCGTTCTGAAATTGTCTCAGTACTTGAAGCGTATTGATGCGGCGTCCCTTCACCGTACATATTGTTTTCATTGACAAAGACAACCGGTAGTTTCCAAATAGAAGCAAGGTTTAAACCTTCATGAAAACTACCCTCATTGGATGCTCCGTCACCAAAGAAACATACGGCAACATCTTTAGTTTTCAAATATTGATTACGCAATCCAGCACCAGTTGCTAAAGTTATACCGCCACCAACAATACCATTGGCACCAAGCATTCCCTTGTCGATATCAGCGATATGCATGGAACCACCCTTACCTTTACCCAAACCAGTTTTTCGACCTAAGATCTCTGCCATCATCCCATTTAAGTCACAGCCTTTAGCAATACAATGTCCGTGACCACGGTGTGTACTCGTAATTGAATCATCTTCTGATAAATGGGCACAAACACCAGTCGCAATAGCTTCTTCACCTGCATACAAATGAACAAAACCTGGAATATTGCCATCTGCGAAAAGTTCTTTAACCGAAGCTTCAAAATGCCGAATATCTTCCATCTTTTGCAATATCCATTTTGCACGTTCTTTATTTATTTTTTTCATATAAAATTCCTCCTCTTATCCGTGAATAGCTTGATCAATGATACTGTTTGCTTCTTCCCCAATAGCTTCAGATAATGTCGGATGAGCAAAAATTGTGTCAGCTAATTCATCAACGGTTCCTTCAGATTCCTTGACTGCTAAAATCGTATGAATCATTTCTGTTGCATGACTGCCAACTACCACTGCGCCTAAAATTTGCTGGTACTTCTGTTCACTAATAATTTTGACAAAACCTTCTGTTTCTGCAGAAGCTAGCGCTTTACCATTTCCAGCAAAGGGAAAGCTTTTGACGGTCACATCATAGTTTTCTTTTGCCTCGTCTTCACCTAAACCAAAACTTGCAACTTCCGGGTCAGTATATAAACAACGTGGGATCATATTTTGATCAACTGGATAGGTTGCTCCTCCACAGACTGCTTCTACTACACGTAATCCTTCCGCACTTGCAGCATGTGCTAATTGAAAACCTCCTATCATATCTCCAATAGCATAAATTCCCTTTTTACTGGTTTGATAGTGCCGATCTACTTTAACAAAGTGTCCTGCTTCATCTAACTCCAAATCTAACTGTTGTGGAACTTCCAAGTTTGCTTGTCTACCAGTAGCGATTAATAACTGATCAAAATATTTTTTTGTTCCGCCTGACAATACAACAGCATCTTTTTCCACTTTCTCTATTTTGGCTTGAACAGTTACATCGATTTCCATTTGCTGTAATTTCTTCTTAATTGTTTGTCTAGCTACGCTATCTTCTGTTAATAAAATATCCGAAGCAACTTCAATTAAATTTACTTTCACACCTAAAGGCTTCATGGCAAATGCTAATTCAACAGCAACTATACCACCACCTATCACTGTTAATTCTTTTGGTAATTCTTCCAGGTTAAAGAACGTGTCAGTTGTTAAATAATCTGCTTTATCAACTTCATTAATTGGAGGGATAAATGGATGACTCCCACAAGCTAAAAGTAGGTTTGTATAGCTAATTTTTTCTCCATTTACAAACAGTTGTTGCTCTTGATCAAACGAAGCTAGTCCTTCGATATAATCGACTTTATTTTTTTGAAATAACTGTTTGATTCCCCCTTGTAAAGTTTGTATAACTTGATCTTTTCGCTGGACCATTTTAGCAAAATCAAGTGTTTCCTTATTGACCTGTAGACCATATTGATTAGCTTGCTCTGCAGATAAAATCCACTGTGCATGCGTTAAATAACTTTTTGATGGAATACATCCTACGTTCAAACATGCTCCGCCGATATCTTTTTCCTCGATCACTGCTGTCTTTTTCCCTTTTTGCGCTGCTTTAATCGCACTTACATAACCACCCGGACCAGAGCCTATGACAACCAAATCATAATTTGCCATTCTTGCTAAACCTCCTTTTGCTAAATTGTTAAAATTTCAATGCTCCTTTACCACCTTTCATTTATATAAACGCAACTTTTGTGCCAACCAAAAAAAGGGTTAGAAATAAGTTTTATTTTTCACAAATAAAAGCCGATTTTTTATTAAAAAAACTAGAAAACTATTATATAATGCCTACTGAATAATTGTGAACTTTGAAAAAAAGCTAAAATAAACTGTCCGATTTTTT
Source organism: Tetragenococcus muriaticus DSM 15685 (assembly GCF_000423785.1). Classification (GTDB taxonomy): domain Bacteria; phylum Bacillota; class Bacilli; order Lactobacillales; family Enterococcaceae; genus Tetragenococcus; species Tetragenococcus muriaticus. The sequence continues at coordinate 3,708 of NZ_AUIQ01000091.1, forward strand.
ATTTGTTTACTCTTGAAGTTGCTAGACA
>NZ_AUIQ01000092.1 GCF_000423785.1 Tetragenococcus muriaticus DSM 15685
ATCAGAGATGATGCTTATAAATATATTTTACGAGGGGGAATTAACTTGACAGACTTACAATTAATAGGAAAGCAAGCAAAAGAAGCAGCTACTCAATTAGCTTTATTAGATACAAATCAAAAAAATCAATTACTAGAACATATGGCTACAGCAATTGAAAATAATACAGAAGAAATTTTCCAAGCTAACCAAATAGATCTTAACCAAGCTGATACCAATGGCATAAAAGACGTAATGAAAGATCGATTAAAACTAACAGAAGAACGAATTACAGCAATGGCTGAAGGGATACGTCACATAGGTCAACTAAAAGACCCTGTCGGTACTATAGAACATATGTGGAAAAACGAAGATGGACTGTCAATTGGACAAAAGCGTGTACCGATTGGCGTTATTGGCATTATCTATGAATCTCGTCCTAATGTGACAACAGATGCAGCTAGTTTATGTTTTAAATCCGGTAACGCTGTAATTTTGCGAGGTGGTAGAGAAAGCTTTTATTCTAATCAATTGTTGGTCAGCATTTTACAAGAAGCATTAAGCGCAAATCAATTTTCACCTTATGCAATCCAATTTATTGACGACACTTCCTATGAAACTGCTAATGAAATGATGGAGTTGACGGATGACTTAGATGTTCTCATTCCTCGTGGCGGAGCAGGTCTAATTACTCACGTCAAAGAAAACGCAAAAGTGCCAGTAATTGAGACCGGAACAGGAAATAACCATATTTATATCGATAAAGATAGCCAATTAGATATGGCGATTGATATCGTGGCTAATGCAAAAGCACAACGTCCTTCCGTTTGTAATGCATGTGAGACACTTTTAATTCACAAAGAAGTTGCTGCCTTCTTCTTACCAGCGCTTGAAGAAAAGTTAGTGGAACTTGGTATTGAACTTCGTGCAGATGAATGGGCTAGTGAATACCTTCCTTCAGCAACATTAGCAACAGAAGAGGATTGGTCAACTGAATTTTTAGATTATACTTTGGCAGTAAAAGTCGTCGATTCTATTGATGAAGCCATTGCACATATTAACCATTATAATACCAAACATTCAGAAGCGATCGTAACAGATAATTATTTTACAGCTCAGAAGTTTTTAGATGAAATCGATGCAGCTGCTGTTTACGTTAATGCTTCTACACGTTTTACTGATGGCTTTGTCTTTGGTTTTGGTGCCGAGATAGGTATTTCTACACAAAAGCTTCATGCCAGAGGTCCTATGGGACTTGAAGCTTTAACGAGTACAAAATATATTATCTATGGCGAAGGCCAAACTAGAAAGTAAGTTTCACGTGAAACAAAGCTTTCTCAAGTCATTTTTCATTCAATAGTTAATCCTAAGCCTGGAGTAATACTAATGGCTTATTCTTGATCTATTGCTAGCCCATGGATACGACCTTTGGATAAAGTAATATTGTCAAAGAAATTACTTCCAATCAATTGTGAACTTAATGAAAGCTAGCTCCTAGCCATTCTAGAGTAGAAAAATCACAATGAGCAAAGTAGGAAGTTGAGGAGGTTTTAGATGTTTTATTTTCATATAAGTTCATCTTTTCCGTTTTCTTTCATTCTAATAGAACTTACTGCTTAAGTCGGATGCAATAGACTAAAAATTTTGTTATTCTTAATAGTGAAAATTAGGAGGGAACCTTATATGAAAAACCGCTCAAATTTCTTAAATATTTTACTGATCTTTGTCGGATTGGTTTTAGCTAGTATACTGTTACAAGTTCTTTTGTCTTTAGCAACCGGCATTTTGGGCCTTATATTTAAATTTGGCATTCCATTGTTAATCATTGGCGGTGTTATTTATTGGTTAACATCGAAAGGACCGCGAAGATATAAAAGATAGTAAAGGGGAACGAACAATTGAATTGTTCGTTTCCTTTTTTTCATTTTTTATTTAGCAAGATTTTAAAACTATTTCTGTATCTACCTTGTAGACTTGAAACAAAGCAAATTCCTCGCTATAATACTTAAAGGACCTTAGAAGGCCAATACAAAAAAAGTGAGGAAATTTATTGATTACTGTAAATGATGTGAGTTTGCATTTTTCTGGCCGCAAACTTTTTGACAATGTTAATTTAAAATTTACGCCTGAAAATTGCTATGGCTTAATCGGAGCAAATGGTGCCGGAAAGTCCACTTTTTTAAATATTTTATCAGGTGAAATCGAACCCTCGACCGGATCAGTTACTATGGGACCCAATGAGCGAATGGCTGTATTAAAACAAAATCACTTTGATTATGAAGAATATCCTGTTATTGATACCGTTATTATGGGTCACAAACGTCTATATGAGGTAATGAAAGAAAAAGAAGAATTGTACGCAAAGCAAGACTTTACTGATGAAGATGGGATTCGAGCTGCCGAGTTAGAAACTGAATTTGCTGAATTAAATGGATGGGAAGCCGATTCCGAAGCTGCTGTACTTTTGCAAGGGTTAAAGCTTCCTGAAACATTACAACAAGCTAAAATGCATGATCTAACGGAAGCTCAAAAAGTCAAAGTGTTATTAGCACAAGCATTATTTGGCAAACCAGATGTGTTACTACTTGATGAGCCGACAAACGGGCTGGATATCCCTTCAATCAATTGGCTAGAAGAGTTTTTGATTAATTTCGAAAACACCGTTATCGTTGTTTCTCATGATCGACACTTTTTGAATAAAGTTTGTACTCATATGGCAGATTTAGATTACGGTAAAATTAAATTATATGTAGGAAATTATGACTTTTGGTTGGAATCTAGTCGATTAGCCACTAAACTGCAACAACAAGCAAATGCAAAAAAAGAAGAGCAAATTAAAGAACTACAAGAATTTATTGCTCGTTTTAGCGCAAATGCTTCAAAATCAAAGCAAGCAACATCACGTAAGAAAATGTTGGATAAAATTACTTTAGATGACATTCAACCTTCTTCTCGACGCTACCCGTTTATTAATTTTAAGCCTGAAAGAGAAATAGGAAATGATTTATTACAGGTAGAAAATGTCAGTGTGACAATTGAAGGAAAGAAGATCTTAGATAATATTTCTTTTACTTTGAATAAAAACGATAAAGTTGTTTTTCTTGCTCAAGACGATATTACAACAACTACGCTATTAAATGTGCTTGCTGGCCGGACCACACCTGATACAGGTACTGTACGTTGGGGGGTCACTACGAGTCAAGCTTATATGCCTAAAGATGCGAGTGAAGAATTTGATAGTGAACTAAGTATTTTGGATTGGCTTCGAACCTACGCTGATAAAGAAGAAGACGATAATACTTTTTTGCGTAGCTTTTTAGGTAGAATGTTATTTTCTGGCGAAGAAGTTAATAAAAAGGTAAATGTGCTTTCTGGTGGTGAAAAAGTTCGCTGTATGTTATCTAAATTAATGCTATCAAAAGCCAACGTTTTACTCTTAGATGAACCAACGACTCATTTAGACTTAGAATCGATTACAGCATTAAATAACGGATTAGTGGACTTTAATGGAGCGTTACTTTTCACTTCACATGACCATGAATTTATACAAACCTTGGCTAACCGTGTCATTGTCGTTTCTGATCAAGGTGTTGTCGATCGTATGGACACAACTTATGACGAATTCTTAGAAAATGAAGCAGTGCAAGAACGTGTTACTCAATTACTCAAGTTTCGCACACCAAATTCGGTAGATAAGCCTTGATATAATTGGGCAGCGTATCGATCCAGAGCTGCAGTTGACTTTCAATGAAGTC
>NZ_AUIQ01000093.1 GCF_000423785.1 Tetragenococcus muriaticus DSM 15685
AATTTTGTCTAGCAACTTCAAGAGTAAACAAATAAAAAATCGGACAGTTTATTTTAGCTTTTTTTCAAAGTTCACAATTATTCAGTAGGCATTATTTAATCTTTTTTGACTGTTTCTTTTTTTAGCATAACGAGCTAAAGTTGAGAAATTAATACTATACGTATCTATCGCGTTCATAATAATTGTATTAATTTCTGAATAACTTATTGGAAGAATAACGGGATCATTAATCAGTAAGTCAACAATGAGTTTCTCTAATTTTGGGATGTAGTAATTATCGTTAACTTTATATAACGGAGCATCAAAATGTAAGCGGGTAACGATAATATTTTCTTCTTGCGCAGAAACGTAATAGTCATACATTTCTTGATCAGGAGATAAGAACGTATTAGAGAAGTTTTCTTGTAGAAAATAAAAAGCAGCATCTAGCGCATCTATATCAGTTTCTACAATAATATTATCGGTTTGGTAAATATGATTGGAGAGGTTACTAACCCATTTCGTTGGATAAATACTAAATTTAACATAAGGAAATTTTTCTTGTAATAAATTAGCAATTTCGTCCATTCTCTTTGTTCGTTTTGGATGAAATTGTTTCTTTTCTTTTAGAGCATATTCTCCGCGCATAGGGCTGTAAATTTATACGACGGATTTATTTGGAGATTATGGCGAGATATTCTCCGCGCATAGGGCTGTAAATTATTCCTTGTTGTTTTAATTCATAAATCCGCCACCGTAGCGTAGAGATAGGCAATTCTGGATTAAATTGATGATAGAAATTTAATAGATCTTGTGTACTTACGAGTTGTTGTTTTTTCAGGAATTCTTCTAATTCTTTTACATGCAGTGCGTTTTTCATTCTAACATCTCTTTTTACCAAATATTTGGGTCAAAATTAACTTATCACCCGAATATTTGCTATTGTTAATTTTTAATAGTAGTTTTTAGATGAAAAACTTATTCTAATAATCAGTTAATAAGTAGAGGTTGAAGGTTGATAGAAAGTCGGCTATAAACTATCTTTTAAGAAATAATATTATGAAGTGATCGTAGGTGTAAGTTTACTGAGTTTTATTGATGAATGGACAAAAAAGAAGCAATATTTTTGTAACTAATTTGTCAGTGCGGCTGATCATACCGCTGCAAAATAGTACAAGTAATTTGAGGAAATTGGGGTGGATATAGTATATGAAGAAAGATTAACTGAAACTACATAAGATTGATCGATCAGAGTTATAAGAATATTAAATAGTCCACACAGAAGATACGATTTTTGTGTTAGACCATTACCAGATCACTCGAAATATAAATAATTTATGTTACGATTTTGAGAATCTTTAAATGCTATATAAAATAAAGGCCTTCAACAGTTAGAGCTGATGGAGGTCTTTATTTATAAGCAAAATCATCTATTATTTTTACAATGTGACTGAAAAACAAAGTTAGTGTTACTTCGTTTCATTTAATAAATATAAAAATAGCTGTATCATTTCCTTTTGTTTACTATAAGGAAGCTCACTCAATTTTTGCAACAGCTCTTCATATTTTTCATCACTATCAGGAAATCTTGCACCAAAAAACTCTTCGGGCGTAACTTCGAGCGCATTTATAATATTTTCTAACGTTTCCATTTTCATGTTATATTTCATGTTTTCGGCTTTACTAATGTACTTTGGTTCTCTATCAGCTTTTTCGGAAAGATAGGTTTGGGTCCAACCCTTTTCTTCGCGTAAGTGTCTAATTCTAACTGAGATGTATTCATGAAGCGGATGACTCATCGCACTCAACTCCTTTATGTTTAAGGATATAGTGCTTTAGAGAACACTTAAACACACTTATGCAACACCTTTTATAATAAAGCGTTGTAAAGAACACTTAAGTGTGTTAATATTTTAGACATGAAGTAGAAAAGCCATTTTTACTATCACGTTATAAATTATTTCCATATTATGGGGAGTAACTACGTTTTAGGCTTAACCCAAATCTTATGCCAAATTATTTGGTATAAGGTTTGGGATTTTTTATTTATTTTCAACTTAAAAAGGAAGTGATGTACTTACAATGAGAGAAGTGAGAATTGAAATAAGATAAGTTTATGTAAAGGTTTTTATTAACTAATTAAAAATTGATTTTTTGAAAGGAATGAGTGCAGTTATGAATAAGATATCTCCTTCTTTAATGTGTGTAGATATGTTTAATTTAAAAAAAGAAATAGATGTATTGGATAGTTCAGAAATTGATAGTTATCACGTAGATATTATGGATGGTCATTTTGTTCCAAATTTTTGTTTGAATAGTTATATTATTGAAGATCTGAAAGCGGTTTCTGATACTGCTATTGATGTTCATCTAATGGCAACAAACCCCGAACAATACATTGATCACTTTGCACAAGCTGGGGCGGATATCATTACTCCCCATATTGAAGCTTTAGATCATCCTATACGTACTTTAAAAAAGATACGTTCTCTCGGTAAGCGAGCTGGTTTGGCAATTAATCCTGCTACTGATATTAATCAGTTTAACTATTTGGCTAAATATTTAGATCTAGTTTGTGTTATGACTGTAGATCCGGGCTTTTCTGGACAAAAAATGGTACCGGAAACATTAGACAAGATAGAAAGACTAAAAGAAATATTTGAAGCAAAAAGTGTGTCTGTTGATATTATGGTGGACGGGCAAGTAAAAGCGGAAACTGCAAGTAGAATGACTAAAGCAGGAGCCAATTGGTTAGTGGTTGGTACATCTGGATTATTCAATTTTCCACAAGAAGAGTACGCGACTTTAATTAACGACTTGAAAGATGCTTAAAGGAGTTACAAAAAATGAAGTTACCATTATTAGAATTTCCAACAAAACTCGATAGTGATGGAAAATTTGAAAATAATTTTGAAGGAGTTAGCTATAGTAAATGTAATCCAAAATATTCAAACCAAATGAACGGCTTATTATATGAGCCGCAATATGAACGATCAGAAATTCATTATTATGATTTTTACTTGGACATGGGGTTTAATCAATATAAGAAAATTTTTAAAGATAATGACGTTCGCTATGATTTGATTTATATGGAAGGAGGTACTCCGAGTCAAGAATATATAAAAACATCTGGGCATTTTCATAAAAAAATTGAGGGGCAAGATATAAGTTACCCTGAGATTTATCAAGTTATACAAGGAAAAGCCGTTTTTATTTTACAAAAGGTTGATGATTGGGAAAAAGAAGATGAACCATTAGTTGTTGAAGACTGTATTTTAGTTGAGGTAAACGCAGGGGAAACAGTTATTATTCCCCCTAATTATGGTCATTGCGCAGTAAATGTGACTGATGAACCTATGATTTTTATTGATTTGATTTCTATTCATAGTGACAATGACTACGCTTCGATTAAGCAGAGTAGGGGAATGTGTTGTTATATTTTGAAATTTGATGATTCCTATAGAGTTGAAAAAAATGAAAATTATATTTTTAATACAGAAATTCGAAAGATGAATCCCAAAGAAAGTTCGAAATTAGGAACGTTAAATAATCATTCACTCAAGTTTCGCACACCAAATTCGGTAGATAAGCCTTGATATAATTGGGCAGCGTATCGATCCAGAGCTGCAGTTGACTTTCAATGAAGTCT
>NZ_AUIQ01000094.1 GCF_000423785.1 Tetragenococcus muriaticus DSM 15685
GTCTACTGAAATCAAGGTATTAATGGGAATAACAGCCTAAGATATTTGGAGTTCAGAGAGGGCGCGTTTGATTTTCAAACTTCGCAACAGAACCAAAAGCCGTAACCCCAAATTGAGTTACGACTTTATGATTAATTTTTTCTTGGATAAGTTAAACGAATTAAACTACTATTCATTGCTGGAATTAAGAAGACTAGTATAACCAGACCACTAATTACCCCAACAGCAACTTGTGTCAAGGTCAGAACTCCTGCTGGAATTAAGGCAGCAAATGTTCCCCCTAGGATAATTGCAGCTGAAATTACCACCGTTCCAATAATTCCTGCTGATTTAACAATTCGATCTCCAGCATCCTCGTTATCAAATTCACGGTACTTCATCATCAAGAAGATACTGTAATCTACTCCAAGGGCAACCAACATTACAAAGGTGAAGAAAGGTACATTCCATCCTAATAGATTTTCCCCAAGGAATGTACTACTAATAAAGCGTGTAATTCCTAGTCCACCTACGTATGCTAGTAGCAATGAAGCAATGATATAGAATGGTTGTAAGATAGAGCGCGTTACTAACATCAATGCAAGTGTAATGCCAACTAACATAATTACTGCACTACGTAAGAAATCTTGATTAGCAATACTTGATTTATCAGAAGTTTCAGAAGTCTGACCGCCAATCGAAACGGAAGCTTTCTTCAATGAGGTTCCCTTGATATTGTTGTTAATCATCGTTTGCAGACTTTCAACTTTTTTAATCGACTTAGCAGTTAATGGATCTGAATCTAAGACCACCGTGATCTTAGCGGCCTTTTTATTTGAAGATAAGTAGACATCTTCTGAATCTTTAAATGTATCACTTTCTAACACTGCTTTAGGCACAAATAATGTGTTAGATGCAGATGAATCTTGAAGTTCTTTCAAGTAATTATTGGATTCAGATAGCCCGTCATTTAGTTTACCAACGCTGCCACCAGCGGTTGCCATTTTTTGTTGTTGTTCCTTAAGTTCATTTCCAAGAGTTTGAGCATCATTACCGATTGCTTGGGTATAAGTGGCAATTGCTTGAAGGCGAGTTTGCATTGAACTTACTGAAGCCATTTCTTGGCTAGCTGCTCCAGAAAGAATCGTCATTTGTGTTTGTGATAATGGTTGACCAGCCGCTGCCATCTTTTGTTGTAAGGCCGTCATCAATTGTTGACCACTTACAGAGCTACCACTAGTTGATTGGATACTCTTCAACTCTTGCCCAATTAAGGTCGCCTTAGCACCGATATCTTCAAGTTGACTAGCATCAAAATCTCCACCAGTTAAACCTTTTTGAAGTTCTTTTAAGCCCGCTTGAGCCTTGCTTGTTTGGGAAGTCAACGTCTTCAATTGATCATTAACATAAAGCTGATCTAACTTATCGCCACCTGGTTGAGTAACTGATGCAACCGTCTTGATTCCATCAATACCTTTAATTTGGTTGGTTAAGTTATCAATAACTCTTAAATCACTTTCATTATCAAGCTTGTGACTGCTCTTGATATAGATGGTAGTAGGTTCCGCTGTTCCTTTGCTAAAGTGCTTTTGCACCGTCTTAAATCCTTGCTTAGCAGAATAATTAGCTGGTAGTTCAACGACTGTATCATAATTAAGTTTATTGTTATAAGTTAACAGCATTGGAATTGCTAAAATTACGATGATGCCTAAAGCAATCAATGGATTTTTAGCTGAGTGTCCTGAAAGCCAATCCCACAACTTACTGTGATTTGATTCTTTTGAATTATGACTAGGCCAGAATACCTTATTCCCGAGTAGTGACATAAAGAAGGGGTTAACGGTCAATAATGCTAGTAGTAAAATAGCAACCCCAATTCCAACCCCCGTTGCCGAACGGTAAATGGAAAACTTAGCCAATGCTAAAGTCAAGAATCCTAATAGAACGGTACTTCCTGAATAAAGAATCGTTTTCCCTGCCACCTTAAGTGAATGCTTCGTGGCAGTTTCTTTATCCATCCCCTCAATCAAATCATTCTTGAATTGGTTATAGAGTAAGATATTGTAATCCGTCCCGATTCCAAACATAACAACGACCATGAAAACTTGGGTAAAGTTTGAAATCGTAAATCCTGCATATTTAGCTAAATTCATCACTGCTGATAAAGCGACGATGAAAGATAGTCCAACAGTTCCTAAAGAAATTAAAGGAACAATTGGGGAACGGAAGACTAGAATTAGCACAATCAAAATGAAGACGATGGCAATAACTTCAGTCTTTTTAAGACCCTCTTCAATGGCTACCGAGAAATCATCATTTAAGATATCACTACCAGTTACGTAAGTTTTCACTCCGCTCGTCTTAACTTCTTTAACCAGCTTTTGATTCATCTTCCGCACTGAATCCCGCTTACCTACATCTAGTTGCACTATCTGGGTTGATTTATCTTTTGAAATTAATTGCTTCTTAGTTGCCTCACTATCGTTAGGAGCAGTAACTCCTTTAATATCATACTTAGATTTATTATCTTTGATTTTATCAATAGTGTCATTAATACGATCTTTTTGCTTATGGGTTAAGGCTTGGTCACCATTATTAAAGACCAAAACGACCTGGCGCGTATTGCTAATTTTGTGGCCCCAATCTTTTTGGATGGTTTTAGCAACTTGGCTTTTAGCCGTATCCGGAATTTTGGTTTGACCTTTTTCAGCTACTAAGCTAGAAATATTAGGTAACATTACGATTCCTAAAATCAAAACGATAATCCAAGTCACAAACTTGGCAATGTTTTGTTTGATATACTTACTCATACTCTTCTCTCCTATCTATAATTAATCAATTCACTCTTCTCTTAATGCTTATTTCCCTAGTAACTCATCAACATATTCCATCGCTTCTCTCTTAGACAATGGATGATTTTCGATGAAAATCCACTTAAGTACCAACAAAATCGTATTACTATAATGCTTTGCTACTAATTCTAGTGGTACTTTCGAAGTTTGATTTTTTAGATCTTGCTTTAAAATCGTAATAGCCTCGTTTTTAAAGTACTCATAAATGCTGCTCACAATCGAACTATTATTAGCATTATGCTTTGCTAATTGAGTTAATAGTTCCCGATGCTGATCCATGGCCTCAAAGATTTGACCCAATATATATTCTTGAAGATTTTCGTCAGCAACGTCATGATACTGCTCAATATTGCTTTCTTCTTTGAATAATAACCAACAATAATTCAATAAATCTTTTTTATCTTCAAAATAGTTATAGAAAGTTGCCCGCGGAAAATTACTAATCTTACAAATTTCATTAATGCTAATATCGTCATACGATTTTTCCGCTAGTAGCTTATACATCGCATCCGAAAATGCTCTTAAAGTTCTTTGCGCTCCTTTGGTTGATTTTTTCGTCAAATCATATTTCATTTATTCCCTCCAAAAATGTTTTTCTCTATAAACTATTCTATCTCCACATATTTATTTTTACAACAGTTTAAATTTAGACATGTGTAAAAATGCATTTCCATACAAAAAAAGTTACGATGGTTCTGTTGCAAAGTTTTCCCAAAAATCTATTTTAGTGTAAAATTGAGAAAAAAGACAGAGAGGACAGAGTAATGAATCATTTTAAAGGCAAAC
>NZ_AUIQ01000095.1 GCF_000423785.1 Tetragenococcus muriaticus DSM 15685
ACCAGCGACCGCTTAAAATACTCGACTGGCAAACACCGTATCAGGTTATGCTGACAAATTTGTCCAAAAATTCGGATTAAATTTGCAATCTACCAATTAACTACTTCCAATTTTGACAAGTGCGGTATAAAATGAAAATGAATTAAAATTTAATGATGCTAAGTTAAATTACTATAGTAATTAAGGAGGATTATTATGTATCAACAGGGTCGTGGAGTTGCTGGAATTAGTGCTGCTGCAGTGGGAATGCTTCCTCAAACTGGAGAAGCTGGCAATATTCTAAAAGTAATAGGGATCTTATTAATCATCGGAATTGTTTTGACACAAGCAATTGTTTTTTTCTTAAAAAAAAGAGTAAGTAATGTTTACTGAGTAACCCATTATTTTGCAGAAGGACGAGTTATTTACACAAAATTATTGACGCTCCCGGTTGGTACAACAAGAATTGCAGTAGCATAGTCACCATTGATGAAACTACTTAATGATTAAATTGAGCAATTTCTCAAATAGCACAAACTACTCTTCATAAAACGAAAAGCAGTTCATAATGTATTTAGATATTTCATTGTGCTATTGACCAGAAACACACTATTTAAGGTACCTTTCTCTTTTCGCTGAGATTCACCAACTTCAATTGCACAAAAAAGCGTGAGCACAAGGCTCACACTTTTTCTAGTTGACTATCCTAAAAATTCGAAAACATCTTTACGATCATACAATTTCAAGATTTTTTCAAATAAGATTTGACCTACGAAAGCAGCTACGATTGGTACAACAAACCAGCTGATTAATAGTAGAATAATACTCAAACCGGCGTCCAATGAAGCCAACGGACCTACCAACCCTACCAAACCGAAACCAGCAGAAGCAGGAGTCCCTGAGACTGAGAATAACGCTACTGGAATTGCTGAGATGATAGCGGTGAATAGACATGGCACCAAGATAATTGGTTTCCTAAACAAGTTTGGCATCATCATTTTCATAGCACCCAATGCGATGGCCAAAGTAACCCCTGGTTTGTTGACTTTCCAAGAGTTAACTACCAAGACAACTGTTGTTGCGGCAACACCCATAGCGGCTGCACCAGCAGAAACACCGTTCAATTGAATTGCCATACCAATGGCAACTGTAGAGATCGGCGAGATAATCAAGAAAGCAAAGAAACATGCAATCAAGATTGACATCAAAATTGGTTGCAAAGTAGTAAAGGTATTAATTAAGTCACCGATAGCGGCAGTAATCTTGGTTACGTAAGGATATAAATAATAGCCGATTAGACCAGCGCCGATACCAACAACGATTGGTGTTGCAACAATTGCCACGGACCCAAATTTTTCGCCGATCAACAAGATCATGCCGACAGCGATTGATGCAGTAATCATGGTATTGATGATGTCTCCGGTACCAGCACCGATATAAGTAGCTGTGTCAGGATTGAATTTCACAACACCGGAGCCAACGAAAGCTGCACCGGCAACTACTAACATTTGCATTGGTTTGAAGCCAAACTGCACCGCAATCAAAGCGCCAATAAATAGTGGAGTAGCTAGTTGGAAAATAACTGCCATTTGTGTGATCGTTACTGCTAAGGTATTTTCACCAAATAATTTCAAAATTGCTGCCAATACCGCGTTAGGAATCAACCCTACGATGATCCCCGTTGCGGTACCCGCTAATACTTTATTTAAAAATATTTTTGGAGTTAATTTTTCTTCCATTTTCTCGTCCTCTTTCTAATGATTACTATTTCGCTCCTAGAATTTCTTCTTTACTATGAACCAGTTGCGTTAAGAAATCACAGTAAGGAGTTACTACGCCATATTTTTTACCTTTACGAGAAATGGCTCCGTTGATGTAGTCAATCTCGGTCAAACGGTTATTTTTTATCAAGTCTTGGTGCATCGATGGGAAATGCATACCAATCGTAGTCGGGTCAAAACAAGTTTCTACATGTTCGATTACTTCGGGAATGTCTAAGTTGACGTTTTCTTTGGCAGCAACAGCTGCAAATTCGTTAACAATAGTCACTACCATGTCATGAGCAGGTTTGGTTGCACCAAGCCCCGCCATATTGACGTCTAAAATCGTGCATAAGCCATTCATCGTACCATTGACACAAGCTTTATGATAAATTGAATAATGAATGTTGTCGGAATATTTGGCATTTAAACCAGACGCGGACAAAGTTTCCGCCAATTTTTTCGCTGATTCTTCTTGGCCAATACCTAGATTTTGCAATTCAACAGACCCGCTGCCAAATAATTTAGCCTTGCCGGGACCTTCTAGACCAGCAGTCCACATGGTGTTGCCGATAAAGATTTTTTCCATCGGTACGAATTTTTCGATTACGTCTTCATGACCGATACCGTTTAAAAGACACAAAACTTCTGTGTGATCAGCAATTAATGGTTTAACATCCTGCAGCATTTTTTCCAACTGCATTGCCTTCGTGAATAAGATAATCAAATCAAATTGCTCACCAGTGGGCACCTCATTCTGATTAACAATTGGGACTTTAACAGTAATTTCTTCGCCATTATAATTAGCCTTCAATCCGTTTTCTTTGATGGCATTGATATGCTCCTGCCAGCCGTCGATTAGCAAAACATCGTTACCACCTTGTTTCAACATCAGTCCGAACCGGGAACCCATCGCGCCGGCCCCTGCAATTGCAATTTTCATAAATAAAAGCCTCCAAACTTAATTTATAATAAGTGAACATTTTCATATTTCTCATTATAGAGTTTTCATTCGGAAACTTCAAGTAGGAGAGTGTAAAATATTTTGTGTAAATAGAAAAAAGGAAGTCCCTTCTGTAGAATAGAGTTACCACAACACATTCACAGAAAAGAGGACTTCCATATGAACGATTTTACTACAGAAATTCTAAAGACTCTAGCGAACAAAGGCGATTTGAATGAATTATTCCGTACCAATTATTATTTTGAAAAATATAGTGTCCTTGATAATACTTCATATCAATGAGAAAAATAGTATTGTTTACTATGAAGATTTTATCAATTTGTACTGTCGTTTCCTTAAAAACTAAGGTAAGGTCATCTAAATACTCAAATTTCTCACCGAAAATCTGAACTAGTTGGTCCAGATAAATCTCTCCTAAATAGCCGTGATAAAGATTTTGATAACGAAAATCTTCTTTAAAGCTAGAAATACGTTGACTTAAAATATAAAGTTGTTGTAGCTCATGAGCCATTTTCCTTTTATCCATAAATACTCTCCTTTAATAACCTCTTTATAATAAATACGCAAAAAATCTTAATAATTTTTTTCTATTTAAAAACTCAAGTTTCGCATACCCAAAATGATGATGTCCCTTTGATAGAACAACGCTGATAGTAAAATAATGGTTCGCTTGACTTTTGTTCAAAGGAT
>NZ_AUIQ01000096.1 GCF_000423785.1 Tetragenococcus muriaticus DSM 15685
TTGATATTAGGCGGAAACGATGACATTCTCGAGAGTGGATTCGTTTCGAAAAAAGACTCTCGAAAAATGTGTCCAAGATATTGACGTAAATCCACCAAAAGAGAAAGGAAATGGTAATGAAAAAACAGTATTTAAAGCTGGGTTTATTTTTTTTGGTAGCGTTTATATTAGTTATTCAATTATCCGGTTGTGATCAATCTAAAAAATACAAAGGTTACTGGAGTGGACTAGATGAGTACGGAGATTCAGTTGATTTAGAAATCAATAATAATACTTTAAAATTCTTGCAAGACGACCAGCTGACTGAATATGACTATAAAATTAAAGAAACAACTGGTGTAGAAGAAGAAAATAAAGACGAAGTATATGGAGATATGTTAGTTGTAAATGATATCGATACACGTATTATACTAGCAGAAAACAAGGTAAGAGATGACGGTACACTTACTATGGGGTTTTCTCTAGATGGTGGTAATAGTCTTACAACGGTAGATAGTTTAGTCAAACAAGATAAAAATACAAGCCCGATCGCCGATAGTGAGAAAGATATAAGGGATGCAAAAGACACCCAAAAAATCCTATTTTTGATTGCTATAGTTGCGGTAACAGCCACAATTTTCTACAGGAAAAAAGTAAAACAAAAAAACAGCTAGTCATAAAAAAACTGTTGATTAATTATTTTTTTATTTAGATAAGCGATTTCCATGAAATATGTCAACGGTGAATATAGAGGTCAAGTTAGTAAGCCAAGAACCAGGAATTATAAATAGAGAATGTGTCAGAATAAATGAAGTAAATATTTTTTGGAAACAAAGTAAGGGAGCATTGTATGAAAAAGGTGTTTTGGATAGTATTAACTGTAATGATAATGTTTGTAATTAGTAGCTGTGGCGTCCGTCAAACAAATTTTAATGCAGAAGATGAAGAAATTCCTAACATTAATGAAGAAGATATTGAATGGTATTATGGTCAGTGGATAGCTACCACAACCCCTAAGTTTGTTTTAGATGTAAATGAAAATGAAGTGTTAATCACTCATGCGATGAATGGTGAAGGTGAAGTAGAAACAACCAGCACAGAAGCAATTTATAAGGGGGTAGAAGATAAAGTAAATATTTTGTTGGATGATAGTGCAATCAAAGAATTACTTCCCCATTTATTTGAAGATGGAGAATTTACTAGTGCAAAAGGTGTTCTCATGAAGGATGATGAATTTGAAGAAAATACTGGGAGAGAGTCAATACTGTTAGCTATTAATGTATATTATCCTGACGGAACAGCGTATGAGGAACCGATTAGTTTTAATTTTACTAGATATGAAGATGACAGCGATGAGGAAGAAGAAAAAGAGGAGTTAGAAAGATGGAATTCAAGAAGGGAAAAAATACAAGATTCAGAAGAGAGTGATATTGAAGAAGATGAAGGGCTAAAAAGTCAAGATTCTTATGAGGAAGAAACGGAAGACGTAGCAGATCCAGAGATAATTTCTTATAAAGATTTGGATACAACTGATCCAGTTCAGAATGAAGCTAAACGGGTAGGTTGTTACATTATAGACAATGGATTAACTGTTGATTTCATACCTGCTACATCTGCAACTATACAAAAATTACAACTTTATCCATCTGGGGAAAATGAAGATTTTTACGGAGAACTTGAAGATAGTGTTATAGAAGCTAGTCTAAGTACTGAAGACAAGCCAGTTAATGTACTTGAGGAAGAAGGTGGGAAAGAAAGCGGGAAAGTAGTTTTAACGGCGCGAGATGGAAAAATGGTTTTTAGTAAATGAAATCATTTTTCTTCTACTTTCATATAATAAAAAACAACTTATTTTATCAGCTTTCAAATTTTTTATTGACTAGTAAATAACATTAAGATATTCTAAATTAAATAGTTTAAGAGTGCCAGTTCTATAAGGTGGCACTGGTCAGCCTTGTCACACCGGATAGAGCATCCGCCTTCTAAGCGGACGGTCGGGGGTTCAAATCCCTCCTGTGACGTTATAATTAGGCGGGAAATGTTGATTTAAAGGCGTTTCCCGCTTTCTTTATACCAAAAATGTGCCGAAATTTTATTTTTTGATAGGTTTAAATATTTGTGTCGGTTTTGAACAAATTCAAGAAACTTTTCGTTGACGAATGCCTTACTTTTTGATAAAGTAAATACGTTGTAATTGTGGGCTTTCCTGCAGCTACAACCGCTCTGATCAAGTTTTAAGTGCTAATATAGCCGCTTGGGATGGCGAGTCTAAGTTTATTATTAAGGAGGTGCACAAGCATGTACGCGATTATCAAAACAGGTGGAAAACAATATAAGGTTGAAGAAAACCAACCAATCTACATTGAAAAATTAGATGCAGAAGCTGGTGAAAAAGTAACTTTTGACGAAGTTGTTTTAGTTGGTGGTGACACGACAAAAGTCGGTAACCCATTAGTTGAAGGAGCAAGTGTTGAAGGTACAGTAGAAAAAAATGGCAAACAAAAGAAAGTTGTCACTTTTAAATACAAGCCTAAGAAGGATTCACACCGTAAACAAGGACATCGTCAACCTTATACTAAGGTAACGATTAATGTAATCAATGCATAATTTAAATAAAGCAGGAGATTACGATGATTAAGGGAACTTTCAAACGTGATGATTCAGGTAGAATCAATTCCTATAAAATAACTGGTCATGCAGATACTGGTGAATATGGTTATGATATTGTATGTGCAGCTGTCTCTGTTTTAGCGATTAATGCGGTTAATGGTATTGATTCATTAGCTGGTGTGCAACCAATGGTTAACTCAGACGAAGAAAATGGCGGGTACCTTTATGTTGAAGTACCATCTGCTAATACACAGGAACAATCGAATATTATACAGATCTTATTAGAAAGCCTATTATTAGGTATGCAATCTGTTCAAGAGCAGTATAACGATTATGTACAATTAGAAACAATTCAATAAGGAGGTGCATCGTATGTTAATGAAAATGAATTTACAATTATTTGCTCATAAAAAAGGTGGCGGTTCAACAGCTAACGGCCGTGACTCTGTATCCAAACGTTTAGGAGCAAAAAGTGCTGACGGTCAAACGGTTACTGGTGGCTCCATTCTTTATCGCCAACGTGGAACAAGAATTTATCCAGGTCAAAACGTGGGCAAAGGCGGCGATGATACATTGTTTGCAAAAATTGATGGTACCGTACGCTTTGAACGCTTAGGTCGGGATAGAAAACGTGTTTCAGTTTACCCGGTTGCTCAAGAAGCATAGAAATGTATTGGCTAGAACCTTTATCATATAGGGGTTCTAGCCTTTTTTTAGTATGACGGGCATGTGTTATGTCTAGAGTGAAAGTCTCTGTGGAGCGTCGTTACCAACGAATCCCAAAGCGACTTGCAAGTTTCGT
>NZ_AUIQ01000097.1 GCF_000423785.1 Tetragenococcus muriaticus DSM 15685
TGTACACCCAGAAGGTGAAGCAACTAAACTTTTAGAAAAATGAGCATACCAATGATTGAATCATTCTTGGAAAAATTTATAAATCATTCAGGATGAGTAAATCCAATACTTAACCACCCGAAAAATAACACTAACCAAATTGTACTATGTCTTGCTAGAAATGCGATTAAACTTAAAATAGCGACAATAAAATATAAAAACTAATCATATTTTGAAAAGAATTTACCCATAACTATTCCACATTAAAGTTATATTTTCTATAATATATTCTCTTTTCTTAATGTTGGTCTATCAGTTTTTAGTCTTAGTATACGTGCAGCTGCTGTGTCAGGAACTTCGAACGCTTCAAGCAACTCGAGACGACCTAGCTTGTCTGCTGATACCAAAAAATTCAGCAAGTTCTTTTACTGTCAACATTTGTTTTGGTTATCTGTCCGTTGTCACAAGGGTGCCACCTCGTTTGTTTTTCTTTTAGTATACATGAATTCGCTTTGCCAAGCGAAACCGATTGAATGCAGCAATCAAAGTAGAGGAACATGCAGTAAGAAAACTACATGTTTTCTTCTAGTAATTTTAGTGTATAGTCGTCCGCTATGATCTCACCTTGCATGATCAGCAGTAAATGGTCGAAAGGGATTTTTGTGGATTTACTGAGTCGGTTCAGTTCTTCCTCACTCTTGATCCTTTCATAAATTTTTTTGGTTCGCTCGATTCGATCCCATTCTGTATTGGTCAAGTAGCGGGAAAGTTCATAGGTTAGCCGAGAATCCTCTGCACCGTGCACAAGATCAACTCCTCTTTTTATGGATTATTATAAAGGCAATAGAAAATAAAGAAACAACTGATCACTTGAATTGTTCATGTTATACTCGTTAATGGCAACTGCCCCGTGAGGGGGTGTAAATATGCTAGAAATTTTAATATCGCTGATTATCGCTCCACTATTCGTGGGTCTAGTACTCTTACTAGTTGATCGCTGGCTAGACGATTAGCCGATAGTCGAAGCAGTTGCCTTCTGGCCCCAACGCTGGAGTCGCAACAGCGCAAAAAAAGCCCTCCTATTCGCAGTAGGAGGGCTTTTTGGTGTAAACATGCTTGTTCTTTAATATCGCTTCGCACATTTATTATAGCAAGAAATTTTGAAAAAATCAAAATGCAGCAATCAGTACCGATCGTTTTTTCACATTGAAACTATTTGCGATTTTCTGTCTAAAAAAGTTGGTTACATTCTCAACTTTTATCGGTCAAAAATGTAACCAACTTTAAAATTGCTCAATCCCTTGCAGCACTAAGGTTTTTCTGACCTCGTTACATGTAGGAAGTCGTTTCCTAACCCCCCTATTAGTAAATGGGGGTTCACGGTCACTTCAGCTCGCACAGCAAGCTGAAGTGGCCCAGAAAGGCTACAAGGATTTTTTGCTAGCGCAAAAATCCTACAGCGTCTGCACATCAAACCCTGTACGCCATTTCTCTTTTTTATCATTACGAAAGTAAACTATTTTGCAAAGTTGTTTCTCTATAGCTAATCAAAAGTTTTGTAAAAATTGATCAATGGTATTTGCGATTCAACCCTTTACTTTAAATGAGTCGCTCGTTTTAAAATCATAAATCATTACACAATCAGCTTCTATATTTTCTTTGAGAAGTGGGTTTCTTTTTTGGTTTGTTTCTGCGTTGATTGCACGTAGTGTAATAAGGTCGATCTCTTTTTTTAATGCGCTACTTAATTTACTTTTTAACCGAATCACATCAAATATATTGTGGAGCAAAGACCCTTCACCGTCGATTAAAATATCTAAATCACTGGTTTCTGTTGCTTCGTTTCGAGCGTATGATCCAAACAAAAAAGCTTTTTTTATTTCCCATTCTAAAAATATTGGTGTACATAATTTTTGAATGCCACTAATTGTATAAATCAAATAACCGAACTCCTTGTCTTCAATTTGAATATTAAAATAAAAATGAAAAGCGACAATTATACTCACCGTTTTGGAAAAAATATTGATAAAAAAGGGAAGGAACAGGTAAATCGATTGCTTCTTTTAGATCAAAAAAGGGAAAGAGCATAAGGTAAACGCACCACTCTCATGTTGAAAGTGGGAAAATAGGCTGTGCCTATTGCGTTTCAAGAACTTTAGAGAAGTCACCACAACCCTTTTATTAATGGCACTCAGATACCACTACCGATGGCACCTAGGTTGTACTTTTTGTAAAAAGTGCCCTCTAGGTGCCACCATCAACCCTCAATTATTATCGTAAATATTGGGATACAATATCATTAAAGTCACGTTCTTTTTTGATATCTTCTTGAAAAGATTTGATCTTATTCTTTTCTTCTTTTTTCAATTCGTCCTTCCAATTTTTAAAGCGATAGTTCTTATTTCGAACAACTTTCTTACTCATTGTGACTGCTTCTTGATAAACATCAGAAGAAAAAAGGTCTTGTATTTTGGTATGATCTTGCTCCAATTTTGCATTGGTCATAATCTCTAATAAAGACAAAGAATCTAATACTTTTTTTCGAAATTTATTTCTTTTCTCACCCGATTAAGTAATTCAAGCAGCGCATATCGAATTATCGGACTGTCTTTAATATCCTGGTCAACAGGCAGATAGGTCTTTAATTCTTTCAAAGCATCTTCATTTTCCATGTCTAAAAATACCGGAATTCGTTGCTTTGACATGCTATCTCACACACCTTTTTTGAGTTCGTCAATTTTCGATTCAATCAACTGAATCGTCTTTTCGATATCAGAAATTTTGGTTTGATTATCTGAAATGTTCCCTTTAAATGATTCAATCGTATTCTCCAAAGTGGTGATTGAATCTTCCGTTTTTGCTAACTGCTCTCCGACTTGATATTCTTTTTCTTCAGTGAAAGAAGCGATTTTTTCTCGTGCATTTTTGATTTCTTCGACAAGAGATTTGTTCTCTTCCTCAATCATTCTCGGATATAATGAATTTTTAGAATTTGATAATTTCCCTGAATGATTTATAAATTTTTCCAAGGATTATTCAAGCCTTGGCATGCTCTTTTTTCTAAAGGTTTCATTGCTTCACCTTCTGGGTGTACAAAA
>NZ_AUIQ01000098.1 GCF_000423785.1 Tetragenococcus muriaticus DSM 15685
TTTAGCCAATTATAAATAGATTTAGTAGCTAGTTTAAATTCGTGAGCAATCATTCCTGGTGACCAGCTTAGACGTAAATGGTTGAGAATTTTTTGCTTTAACTCATCGCTCAGCTTAGTTTTCCGACCACATCGTGATCGCTTGTATTCGGCATCTGTTTGTGCTAATTCAGCCTGATAAGGTTGACATCGAGATAATTCATAAGAAATTGTTGACGGTGATCGGTTCAGCCGAACGCCCATTTGGATATTGGACAGCCCTAGTTCACAAAAGGTTTCGATTTTAATTCGTTCGGAATAGGTTATACTAGACAAAAGATCAGCTCCTAAAAGATGGGGTTGTGGTAAACACCATTTTAAAGGAAGCTGATCTTTTTTGTCCGAACAGCGTTCGGATTAATTTTACGGTTCTGTTGCAAAGTTTTAAATCTACTATCAAATAAGGTAGAATAATAGAAAAAGATAGCAGGAGGAATGACGATGAATCATTTTAAAGGAAAGCAATTTCAGCAGGATGTGATTATTGTAGCCGTGGGCTACTATCTTCGTTATAACCTTAGCTATCGTGAAGTTCAAGAAATCTTATATGATCGTGGCATTAACGTTTCTCATACGACGATTTATCGTTGGGTGCAAGAATATGGCAAACTACTCTATCAAATTTGGAAAAAGAAAAATAAAAAATCCTTTTATTCATGGAAAATGGATGAAACGTACATCAAAATTAAAGGAAAATGGCATTATTTGTATCGAGCCATCGATGCAGATGGTTTAACCTTGGATATTTGGTTACGTAAAAAACGGGACACACAAGCAGCCTATGCTTTTCTTAAGCGGTTAGTGAAGCAGTTTGATGAACCGAAGGTTGTAGTCACAGATAAAGCCCCCTCTATTACAAGTGCCTTTAAGAAACTAAAAGAATACGGCTTTTATCAAGGGACAGAACATCGTACCATTAAATACCTGAATAATTTGATTGAACAAGACCATCGTCCAGTAAAGAGACGCAATAAATTCTATCGAAGTTTACGCACTGCCTCTACCACGATTAAAGGCATGGAAGCCATCCGAGGATTATATAAGAAAACCCGAAAAGAAGGCACTCTCTTCGGGTTTTCGGTCTGTACTGAAATCAAGGTATTATTGGGAATCCCAGCTTAAATCATAGATACCGTAAGGGATTTTATTCTTTATTTAAAACTTTGCAACAGAACCAAGATGATAATGTTTACTTTATTTTCACCAATCAAGAATTAAAAGAACTACGTCATTGGTCGAATGATAAGACAAATAAAGTAAAGAAAGAACTAGAAGACGCTAATCTGCTTTTACAAAAAAGAATGGGCTTTAATCCCAAAACAGGGAAAAATGAACCGAATCGTTTGTATCTTGCCGACTTAGAAGTTACTGCGACAGATGTCTATCAGAAACATGCTAACGAGCAAGAAAGCGCTAAACCCCTTGGTAATAGCGGAAGTGCAGAAATGAGACACAATCTAGACAAGACTAATAAACCCTTAGATACAAATAGATACAATATAGATACAACAAGCTTAGATTTTTCCAACAAAAAATATACGGCAGAACAACTTGAACAACAAAACCAAGACCTAATGACCCACGCTCAAGAGTTTCTAACAGATCAAGCAAGTTATCCGACCTTTTTAAATCAAGAGGGCATAGATTTATTAGGTAAATGGTGCAATACGCCGAAAGAATTACATCGGTTTATTGGGATTATCTTGAATGCTCGAAAAGATGACCATACCATTCATACCACGACGGAAAACTATCTTTATGGCACGTTTAAGCACTTATTTGCAGACATAGCAAACGATATTTTAAATGAGCAATGGCAAAAAGAAGACGAACGCAACGAACAAGCTTTTCTTGCGAATGTCGAACAACAACTGAATAATAAGCAATAAACGGGGTTCATTTGCTTTCTAAGCGTTTTTGGACTCAAAAAGGTATAAAAGGACAGGCGAAAGTGAAAAGTTCTTAGAGAAGCTATGAGTCGTTTCTAAGCGAAAAGCTTTTGCCCTGTCTTATAAATGCCCCTTTCCCTTTAAAAAGCTCTCAAAAGCTCTCTCAGCTGTTTGAATACTTGCGCAGGGAAAAAGGAGCGAGCTTTCCTTTCAAAAGCAACAGCAAGAAAACAAACCGCTAATTTTGAGATTTATGAGGTTAGCTTGATGATTTCTTGTTTTGTCCTTGTTGTCCATTTTTATATCCTTTACTCATTGATTGAGAAACGCATTGCGAGTAACTCATGTTATTGGACACGAGAAAAGAACGCATAAAATGATGGAACATGGTAGAACAATTCATTTGCATTTTGACAACATGATTTTAAATTTTGGAGCAATGATGAAAAGGTTCTCGTTCTTTTAAAGTGAATGATTGGTTCTATAGTGGGGTTAAGGATTTCATTTTTGGTTTTAATATGGCGTAAAAAAATACAAACTTGCCAAACGTTTTGGTCTATTTTTTCATGTCTAAAATGCCCCCTTTAAAATTCAAAATAAAGGCATTTAACGTTTGGATCTTTTATGATAAAGTTTGCAAAAAAGGAGTACTTTTATGAGTATTATTTGGTTATCGATTATAGGTATGTGGTTTTGTATTGGAATGGCATTTTTTGCTATCAAGATGAGTAAAAATAAAAAATAGAACACGCATTTATGCCGAGAAAATTTCTAAAGATGATAAATGTAAAATAAAATAAAGAAAAAAGCGCAAAGAAGACCTACCGAAAAAATCTTCTTTGTGCTTTTTTAATACTCTAAAAGTATTGGTTTAAAGTATAAATGATAGCTGGCAAAAGAGCTAGTTTCTTTAGAAAAATTTGAATAAAATGGAATTGTTAAGATTTAATTTGTTTAATTTCATATCTATATAGCTTGAGTGTCGCGCGCTCTAAGATAGACTGCTAATATATACTACTAATATATACTGCTAGGATATACTGCTAGGAGTTTTGTATCCATTAAGCGCGTAAGAGCGAAACGGGGGTAAGGGATATAAAAATGGACAGTAAGGGATATAAAA
>NZ_AUIQ01000099.1 GCF_000423785.1 Tetragenococcus muriaticus DSM 15685
TTCTTTATCCAATTTCTCATTATTGATTAAAAGTTTTCGTTTTCTTTAGTCATTTTTTCGTTATTGATTAACGAATTCTCGTTTATCTCTGGCTACTTCCACGTTTTCCTGTGTTCTAATCGCTTAAAGTATTCCATGTCATCTTCAAACCAATAATCAAATATTAGCCCTTTATTTTCGTGCCCAAAACGTTTTTTCGTTGTAGACTGGATAGCAATAAAGTATTTATGAAGTATATACTTCAAATACGCTTCTTGTAAGTCTTTTCCAAAAAAGTTTTTTAATCCTTTTAATCTAAGTTCTCGATCGTGAAAGAGGACGCCATATTCAGTGATGGTCCGCGCATAAGCTATTGCTTTTACTTCTTCATGTCCACAACTACAGATCACTTTATGTTTATTTTGCCGAGTTTTAAACTGATGACAACGTGGGCAGCAAATCCCTTTTTGCAAGTGCTTTTCTTCATCTAGCGTTAATTGGCGTTTCGTGCGAAATGCCTCTATTTGATACTGCAACAATACGGATTGCAAGTGCGGATAACGCTCTTCCAGTGCTTGTTTGTTTAATTCCAATAACCACGACGGAATTTCATTGAACGTTAATACCCTTTCGGAAATGTTATCTTTTATTTCGATATTTGAGTCTGGATTTAAAAAGGCCAAGACGCCTCTTACTTGTACATCCATTTGGTGTTCTTTGAATATATTTTCAAGCACTCGAACGGCTCTGCGTAGCTGATCTAAAATATTTGTTGGTAGTTTTTTCCCACCACGTTGCCAACTGTTATTTTGTAAAATATAGTTTCCTTGATAGAACTTCATATCGATAATATAGACGATGTTTCCTACGATTAGGATTTTATCGATTTGAACGATAACGGATTGGTACTGCAAAGTAATGTCATCGATAATCGTTACCTTTCCAAGTAAAAAACTTTCAACCAGTTTATCCATTTGCTGCTCTCCGAGAAACCCTCTTTGCAATCTTAATAGCGCCCTTTGTTCTTCTTCATCCAATTGTTTGCGTTTGCCTGCTATTTCTAGCCATTGTAATTCATGCGACTTTTTCCTCATTTCATGCCTCCTAATAAAATTATCTTTCACTATTAAGTACGCAAAAAATGAGCAAATCTTTTTTTCATAAAAAAAGACCTACTGAAAAATTCAGTAGGCCACGCTTTTATCTTCTACCTAGGAAAAAGGAAACAACGGCTACAACGATAACCGCTCCGATAATCGATGGGATTAACGCCATTCCACCAAGGGAAGGGCCCCAACTTCCTAGAATTGCTTGACCGATAGATGAACCAATAAGTCCTGCGATCACGTTAAAAATGATGCCTGATCCACCTCTATTTGTAATAGCGCCAGCGATTGCACCAATGATGCCACCGACAATGATTGTCCAAAGCCAACCCATAGTTAACAACTCCTTTTATTTTTTAATTTTTGATCAAATCGATCAACGTATTATAACTATGCGAAAAATCAAGTGCATAGGAATGATCATATTTTTTTAAATCCTCGACCATTTCTGTTAATTTTTTAGGATCTGATTCAGTTGTGTGTTGGATATAATCCAAGTCTTCAAGCCAGTTATAGTAAAACGCACTTGCTTTACCATAGTTGTTATCAAATACAAGACATGGCGTTTGCGTAATAACAGAAAAAATCATGCCATGCAAACGATCGGTAACCACGACTTTATTTGCCTTGATTTGGTCTAATTTAAGCGTCAATAACCAATCCCGCTCAGATATCCTTACAATATCAAGGGGAGGATCTGCATCCGTTTTTACATCATAAGCTTTAAAAGAAAGCACAGTATCCGTTGGTTCTACTTCTTCGCCAGCATTTTCCAAGCTGTTGGTTAGTTGCGCTATTAATTCATCTGATGTGACTTTTTCAGCATCCTTACGCATGATAAACAACGTACCGTCTCGCTCAAACTCAGGGCGTTTTGGTTGTAGAAATAAAACCATATCAGATGTGAGAATGGCATTTACCTCAAAATGTTCTTTGAAATAATTTAGTGTTTGCGTGTCTCTTGCAACAAGGGTCAAATTAGGATTCTTGTTATAAGCTTCTTGGCTTTTTCTTAATTCCTCTTGTCCTTCTTCTGTGTCTTCAAAATAAACAGACTGAGGAAAAGAAATCGTCTTGTTGTTAACAAAAGTAGAAAACACTTTGCGTCGCGGGATTTCATGCGCTATGTGTAAATTACCAATATTCCCACCGCCGACATAGCCAATCATGTCATCAGGGCGCAGTAATGGTAATAACTCCTCGATCGCTTGGTCCGTTTGTGGTTCGGTAATTTCAATGTAGACTATTCCCGGAAAGTTTTCTGCAAAAAATCTCTTTTGTGCTTCACTAACCGCTAAATCGCCTAAATTATTATAAATCGGTGTTCCAAACATATAAAAACGTTGTCGATCTTCAGGTAACTGCTTAATTAACTCGGTTAAAGAAAGTTGTCCTAAGGTGTAAGCAAAATTTAAATGCTGGATTTTATAATGAAGTTAGCCACCTGGCTAACATATAAAAAACGCCATGTGAATTTCATGTTATATTGAAGTTACCACTAACTCTCAATAG
>NZ_AUIQ01000100.1 GCF_000423785.1 Tetragenococcus muriaticus DSM 15685
TCATGTTAGAAAGCAACGTCGTATTCTAAAAAAGAAATTGTAAGTAGAAAAGAGGACAAAAATGGATATAGTAGCACTTTTAGTTGGTTTAGGACCTTTAATCGGTTGGGGATTATTTCCAACTATCGCATCTAAATTCGGTGGACGTCCATCGAACCAAATCTTAGGAACAACCATCGGAACATTTATTTTGGCGTTAATTTTTATGTGGGTTCGTGGTCTTGCCTTCCCTAGCGGGTCTGACTTGCTTTTATCCATCGTTTCTGGTATTGGCTGGGCGTGCGCACAAATTGTTACTTTCTTATCATTTCGTTTAGTTGGATCCTCAAGAGCTATGCCTATCACCACAGCTTTTCAATTGCTCGGAGCCTCACTATGGGGCGTGTTTTATCTAGGAGACTGGCCTGGAGTTACCGCTAAAATTTGGGGTGGGATTGCTTTAATTGCCATTATTATTGGAGCCTACTTCACTGTCTGGTCTGAAAACAAAACTCAGGAAAATTCTAGTTTGCTAAAAAAAGCTGTCATTTGGTTACTCTTCGGCGAAATTGGCTACTGGCTTTATTCAGCGGCTCCTCAAGCAACTTCGATCAGCGGGATGGAAGCTTTTTTACCACAAGCGATCGGCATGTTAATCGTAGGGATGTTTTATGCTGCTATAGAAACAGTGGGAAATAATACCGCCGCTTCTCCATTTAAAGAAACTGTTTCTTATAAACAAATCTGGGCGGGTTTCTTCTTTGCTTTTGGAGCATTGACTTACTTGATCTCAGCACAGCCTGACATGAACGGTTTAGCTACGGGCTTTGTTTTATCACAAACGAATGTTGCCTTAGCTACCCTAACAGGTATTTGGTTTTTAGGACAAGAGAAAACGAAAAAAGAAATGACTGTTACAGTCATTGGTCTTGTATTAATCATTGCTGGTGCAGCGGTGACGCAATTTATTTAGCCATATTAATTGGTTTTTCAACAAAACAACTCTCTTTTTGGTATTGAGTCGGACTATCTATCAAAAAGAGAGTCATTATTTATCATTTATACAATTCTCCTACTAAAATCCCCTCAATTAATAGCAATGAACCTAACCTTTTCTTTTTGCAAGGTCTTTTAAAATACGCATTCCTTTTTCGAAATCTTTCGTACCGGGAACAAATGTATAGCCTAACTTTTCGTATATTGCAATTGCAGGATAGTTCCATGTTTGAGTGTGCAGCATTGCGGGTTGATCTGGATACAGCTCTTCTAAAAGTGCAGTCACCTTCACTGCCAGAAAGCTTGCTATTCCTTGTCTTTGTGCTTCTGGCATCACAGCTAGCCAATGAAACTAAGGACCGCCCTCTTTTGCCCACCAAGCCGTACATGTTGCAATTTTTTTACCCGAAGGATCTGTGACAAAAGTCATTCTTTTTGTCAATTCATCTGGATAAGGGGAAAAGTTCTTTTGGAAATAGGTTTCTGCTTCTGACAAGTGATCAAATTCTCCCGCAGAAGTTTCAATAGCTTGCCAATCCCTTTCATCGCCAGGAGTATAAAAGCTAAACTGATAACCTTCTGGCAATTGTCTATCTGGTAATACTTGGGAAGTGCTTCTTTCCATTTGAAATTTAACATAAGGAATTGTTTTATCTATCATTTTTCTCTCTACTCCTCCTTGTTAAGATAATAACAAATACTTTTGATATTTCATACCTTAATTGAATAAACTGTGTTATAATATTTTATGGCAACTGCCCCAAAAGGGGGTGTCTTAGTTGCATGAAATAATCTCATTAATCATTGCCCCACTTTTTGTGGGTCTAGTAATCGCGCTAGTTAATCACTGGCTAGATGATTAGCAATGATTGAAACAGTTGCCCTTCTAGCTCCAACGCTGGAGTCGCAACAGTGAAAAGAAAAACTACCCTACGGCAATAGGGTAGTTTTTTGGTTATTTAAAAGTTTAACTAATTACATAACAAAACTCTAACATTTATGCACTCGTTTTACAGTAAGCTCACAGCATTCATCCTTAAGAATTTGAACCAGTATTTAAAACATGGTACTATCTTTAAAAGAAATATTTGTTTTTGAAAGCGGTCCTACTGTTATATAAGATAAGAAACTGTTACGAAGGAGAAAACTCATGAAAAAAATCTTTTTAACTTCATACTTTGCCGGAACGCTAAAACAATTTCAATCATTTATCAAAGATAACGCGATTATAGATAAAGCAGTTGTATATATTCCAACTGCTGGTAACGTTGAAGAATACACGGGCTATATTGATGAAGGCAAAAAAGCTTTAAAAGAATTAAACTTCATGATTGATGAACTTGATATAACACAACCTGAATGATTTATAAAAATTTGTGGATAACGCATTCGACCGATCAACGAGGTGACTTTTATGTTATTTTCCCTTTTTATCGCCACTTTTTAA
>NZ_AUIQ01000101.1 GCF_000423785.1 Tetragenococcus muriaticus DSM 15685
ACGAAACTTGCAAGTCGCTTTGGGATTCGTTGGTAACGACGCTCCACAGAGACTTTCACTCTAGACATAACACATGCCCGTCATACTAAAAAAAGTCTTGGACATTTTCTTTGTCCAAGACTTCTTAATAAAGCTATTACATCATGCCGCCGCCCATCATCGATGGGTCCATTCCCTGTGCGCCATCACCAGATCCGCTATTGGATTCAGGTTCTGGATAATCAGCAACGACTGATTCAGTTGATAGTAGTAAGGAAGAAATAGATGCTGCATTTTGTAAAGCAGAGCGAACAACTTTCGTTGGATCAACAATACCTGCGTCCACCATGTTTACCCATTCTCCAGTTGCTGCGTTAAACCCAGTTCCTACTTGTTCATTCTTCAATTTGTCAATAATCACTGAAGGCTCAAAACCAGCATTTTCAGCCATTTGACGAACTGGCTCTTCTAATGCACGAACCACAATACTAATTCCTGTGCTTACATCATCAGAAGCATCTAATTCAGCTACTTTATTAATTACATTCACTAAGGCTGTTCCACCGCCGGAAACCATGCCTTCTTCAACACCTGCACGAGCTGCGTTCAAGGCGTCTTCAATACGAAGTTTTAATTCTTTTTGTTCTGTTTCTGTTGCTGCACCAACTTTGATGACAGCTACACCGCCTGCTAATTTCGCTAGACGTTCTTGTAATTTTTCTCGATCAAAATCTGAAGTTGTTTCATTTACTTGGTTTTTGATCAATTGTACGCGATCATCGATAGCTGCTGGTTCGCCAGCACCTTCAACAATCGTTGTATTATCTTTATCAACTGTAACTTTACTTGCTTTACCAAGTGAATCCATTGTTGCTTCATTCAAGTTAAGACCTAGATCTTCAGTAATTACAGTAGCGCCAGTCAACACAGCAATATCTTCTAACATTGCTTTACGACGATCGCCAAATCCAGGTGCTTTAGTTGCAACAACATTAAATGTTCCACGAATTTTATTCAAAACAAGTGTTGGTAAAGCTTCACCATCGATATCATCAGCGATAATCAATAATGGTTTGGATTCTTGTACTACTTGTTCTAATAATGGAAGGATATCTTGGATATTAGATATTTTCTTATCTGTAATCAAAATATAAGGATTGTCTAAATCAGCTTCCATTTTTTCATTGTCCGTTACCATGTATTGGGAAAGATAGCCACGATCAAATTGCATCCCTTCAACGACATCTAATTCAGTATCAATGCCTTGAGAATCTTCAATTGTAATCACACCATCATTACCAACTTTGTCCATTGCATCAGCAATATAGTTGCCCACTTGTTCACTACCAGAAGAAACCGTTCCTACTTGAACAATTCCATCTTTTGATTGAACTGGAGTAGAAATATTTTGCAATTCTTCTACTGCCTTTTGCGTAGCTTTTTCGATACCATGACGAATGCCTAACGGGCTTGCACCAGAAGCAACGTTTTTCAATCCTTCGCTTACAATCGATTGTGCTAATACAGTAGCAGTTGTCGTACCGTCACCAGCAACGTCATTTGTTTTAGAAGCAACTTCTGAAACTAACTGAGCACCCATGTTTTCGAAATGATCTTCTAATTGAATTTCTTTAGCAATTGTAACCCCATCGTTAGTAATAAGAGGAGAACCATAAGATTGTTCCAATACAACATTTCGACCTTTAGGCCCTAATGTTACTTTGACTGTATCTGCTAACTTACTTACACCACTAAGCATAGAACGGCGTGCGTCTTCTGAAAATTTAATATCTTTTGCCATAATTTTTCACCTCAAAAATAATTTTTTTATTCCACAATTGCTACAATATCTTTTGCGGAAAAGATCATGTAATCTTGACCATCATATTTTACTTCAGAGCCAGTGTATTTTTCAAATAAGACAATATCGCCAACGTTTACAGGAACTTGTGCCACTTCACCATTTTCAAGTGTGCGTCCATCACCGATAGCGACAACTTTACCTGTTTGTGGTTTTTCTTTAGCAGTAGATGCTAAAACAATGCCACCAACTGTTTTTTCTTCTTCTTCTGAAACCTCGACTAATACGCGGTCACCTAATGGTTTTAACATGAAAGATCCCTCCAAATAAATTTTATCATTTAATTTTCCGTTGTTAGCACTCTTTGTTATAGAGTGCTAACTCACAATTTCAATGGTATCATTTTTCTTTAATATTGCAAGTAGTTGAATCAAATTTTTTTATAAAAGTCAAAAAAAGTCAGTTTTTTATTTACTTAAGTAAATAAACTAAGTGTAAAATTTATTGAGGTTCCCTCTAGACGAATAAAAAAGAAACCGTTACTCTATTCATTGGGCTGTGACAGGCACTAATGAACAAAG
>NZ_AUIQ01000102.1 GCF_000423785.1 Tetragenococcus muriaticus DSM 15685
GCGGGTCTAGTTCAGTGCGTTCTTTTTTTCCTTTGAAAGTCCAAAATCAACTTTATTTTTTTGGATTTTCTCTTGACTTATTACCACAAGTCTTTGAAGGACAAATAATATCCATAAATAATCATATCAAAAATAAATAACGTCATCAAGAAAATCGTCAGATATTCCAATTTTTTCTATTGTTCTTTTCTTCTAATTACATACTAATCAAATGAACGCGTACCATATTTTCATGCATCGATAAGTCTTCAACCACTGTCTGATAAGATAATGTCCGAGGTAATTCTACAGTGTAAACATTCGTATAAATTCTACTATCCGATCTTTTTTTTACTTCAAAGTCCACATCTTTCACTTCTATATTTTTTTCCTTAAAGTAATCAGCAATAAATTCTTTCGTTGTTCTTTTATGTTCAAAACTAATTTCAATTTTTTTCAACGTAGGAACATTAATGACACGCTTTAATACAGTTAATACAAGCATAATTCCTACAAATCCTACAATAGCAATACGATAATTTCCCATGCCAATAGCTAAACCTAAACCAGCGACGGTCCATAAGGAAGCAGCTGTTGTCAAACCACGTACCACTTGTTTAGTAACAACGATAGTTCCTGCTCCTAAAAAGCCAATACCACTGACAACTTGAGCAATCAAACGCGCTTCATCAGCACGAATCACATCGCCAAGTTCTGGTTGATCTTGAGCAATTGTTAGCGCAGTATTGGTGATTTCTTTTTGAATCATCGCAATAAGTACCGCTCCAATACCTACTAAAATATGCGTGCGAATGCCTGCGGGCCTATTTTTAAATTCACGATCAAATCCGATAAACCCTGCAAAAACAACCGCTAACACCATTCGTAAACAAATTTCATAAATCGACAACTCTCCAGTCAATCTTCTCCCCCTCCTTCTTCCATAGAATAAAAAATCCGAATGGCTTCTCATCATTCGGATCAAGAACTTATTTAACTATCCTTTAAGCATCTGCCAAGCGTTCATGCCACCTTGGACATACACAACATCATATTCTAAACTTGCTAAGTAATAACAAGCACGAGTCGCTCGTACTCCCGCTTTACTAATGACATAGTAGGTTTTCTCTTTGGTGAGATTTTCTGCTTCAGAGACAAATTCACCGATTGGTAAGTTAATAGCTCCTGGGATATGGTTGCTATCAAAATCCACCTTATCCTGCACATCTAAAATCGTAATAGGTTCATTTTGCAATTTATCGGATAATTCCCCTACAGTAATGGAAGAATATACGTTAGACATGGCAAACGCTCCTTTCATTTCCTTTCTTTGATAGTAGACGAAAGCACAAAGTTTGTCAAAAGTTACACGCTGGTATTCAATGAATATCCCTAGCCTTTCCTATCTTATCAAAAACCAGGCCAACCATTAAAAATGCTATACTTACACCAAAAAAGTTTAGTAAAAAATATGGAAGACTTGCCATGTTATGGAAAAAAGGGCGCTCTACCAAATAAAAATAGTTTCCATCCGTTAACTCATTAAATACCGCTACTAACGGTAAGTAAATAGCAAATAGCACTACAGCCAACAATGATCCTCTAAATGAAGGAACAAATCCTACGGTAAAATACCGTACGAGTGGAAATAATATATTTAAACTGTGCAATAAAACAAAGGTAATTCCCATAACATGGGTAAGTGGTGAAATTTCCACTGGGTAGACAAAAGAAGCATAAGCAAACAGTCCCCAAAAGAAAATGATCTGATCAAGCCAATCCTTTTGAAGAAAAAATTGAAGAATAATGAAGAGACAAACCAACCGACATATATGAAGCGGTAAGGCTTCTGCTAGAGTATACTCGCCAATGGAAATGAAGTAAGCTAAACTTAAACCTCTTTGGATTAAAGCTAGCAGCAACACAATCCACATCACAGTTTTTTCATATATTTTAACCTGGCGTTGATAACAAAATAAAAGAGTGAGTAAGGCTATAATAATGAAAAGATATAAAAAATGATCTTTTCCGCCAATCGTTATTTCTGGACGTGCTGCGTTAAAGAACTGATCCATCTTTTCACCTCTTTTTTTTATTATTTACTAGCTATCAAACATTTCATTGGTAATATATAAGCTAAAGTTGATTCATAATAACTTTTTTATACACTAAATTCTTTTTTGTTACAAGAAAAAACCGCTAAAATGATTGCATAAACAATATTTTTAGCGGTTTTAATAACTCAAGTTTCGCATACCCAAAATGATGATGTCCCTTTGATAGAACAACGCTGATAGTAAAATAATGGTTCGCTTGACTTTTGTTCAAAGGAT
>NZ_AUIQ01000103.1 GCF_000423785.1 Tetragenococcus muriaticus DSM 15685
GATTTCAGCTTGTGGCTCGCTACGCTTGGCGGTAACTACCTGCGACTGGACTTTCACCAGCTAGATAAATGCCATGCCTGGCACACATATAAAAAGACTTGATAAGCTATCAAGTCTTTTTATAAATCCTTTATATCTAAAGCTCTTCTACTTTTTCCGAAAGAACAGGGGTATCTTGTACGATCGTTTGCGCTAAGGTTGAATCTGATACCGTCTCTTGAGCAGTAGCATTGGGTACAAAGGCAACAAGATTTAATAACAGAAAAACAGCTATATAAACTTTGACAATACCAAATGCTCCTCCAAGCCAACGATTTACGATATTTAGCAGAGGCAAACTAGCCAAAAAATCGAGGGAAGAACCCAGAATATTCCATAAGATCCTAACACCAATAAATAAAAGGATAAAAGCAATTGCCTGGTAATAAAAGTCTTCTGTAATACCGTTCATTGAACCAGGAGAAGGGATCCAACTTAAATATGGTGCCAAAGTATTCGAATATAGGGAAGCAGCAGCAAGAGCAATAATAAATCCAGTTAAGCCAACAACTTGAAAAACCAAACCTCTTCTTAAGCCGATAAAGAAACCGCCGATTAAAACAAGTAAAATAATCCATGTGAGTATCATTTTAGTGTCTTCCTTTCATTTGCTAAATCAATTGTTCGTTATTAAACAAAACCAATGTTAATAAAACTTTCTCATAAGACATAAACGTCGTACCATATTTTTCTTTTACCCATATTTTACATATTAATGCCGGCTTTAAGTCAATTTTATATTCGATACTTTACATTTTTATAATCTAATACAATCGTTACCTTATTCATAAAATGAGTGATTCTCTACTCCTTTAATAGCATCATTTCACTTTTTTTCTGTTATAACTTCTTGTATAAGTTCAGATAAACGATCCCAATCGTTGGCCATCGTCTCTTTCAAATTACGATTATAAAGAATGGCCGCCGGATGGTACATTGGGAAGATCATATAATCTTTTTGTGTTTCTTCATAAGTTTTACGATCTTTTGATAACTTCAAAATAGATTGTCGCAAAGTTTGCCCATGATAGTTAGAAACATTGTATTGATTTCCTAATAACCGTTTTAAAGCGCTATTTCCCATCGCTACAATAATTTTAGGCTGAACGGTTACAACTTCAAAATCAAAAAGAGGAGCAAAAAGACGTATTTCAGTTTTACTAGGTGTACGGTTAGGGTAACTTCGCTTCTCGCCTTTTTTCTTGACGCTATAAGGCCGGCATCTAACGACACTTGTCATGTAAATATCTTTCCTATTAAGACGAATTCTATCAAGAGCAGCATCTAGTCCTTTTCCTGCCTGTCCACTAAAAGGAACTTGCTTTTCAATCTCCGTCTTTCCTGGAGCTTCAGCTACGAGCATAACTTCCGCATTTTCTGCTCCTTTTCCAGGCAAAAAACCTTCTAATTGAAACTCTTTACTTTTTTCCATAATTTCTTGTTTTAATTGGCTAGGATACTCCATTTTAAATACCTTCTTGTTGACTATTTA
Source organism: Tetragenococcus muriaticus DSM 15685 (assembly GCF_000423785.1). GTDB lineage: Bacteria > Bacillota > Bacilli > Lactobacillales > Enterococcaceae > Tetragenococcus > Tetragenococcus muriaticus. The sequence goes on from NZ_AUIQ01000103.1 coordinate 1,532, forward strand.
TTCTTATTTTCCTTTTTTATCTTTAAGATAACATAAACACACGAGCTACTCCACCTAAAACAATACCTAGTTCAATATAATTAAATAGACTGCCTAACATAGTACCTAAACCAAGACCAAAGCCAATTTCCATGCCTAATTCTTTCTTTTTCACAAGACACACTCCTTGTCCAAGATTTAAGTGTTTTTAAGTCCCATTTTTACCTTATTTGATTATTAACACTAATATGTAAAGGCTATCATAGTTTCCACTCATTCACAAAATATTCTATGTGCTCTCTTTTTTCTCACAGTGTCAACTGCATAAGCCCTCCCAAAGTTTAGTATGCAAAAAAGTCCTCATCTAGTTACAGATAAGGACTTTTGGGCTCTATAATTTCTAGTGTTGGTAGACAAGAATGATTTTCTTGTAGCCCATACGAGTTTTTTTATATTTTCTGAGCAAAATAGAAAACAGACAC
>NZ_AUIQ01000104.1 GCF_000423785.1 Tetragenococcus muriaticus DSM 15685
GACTTGGCAGTAGGAACTGTTAGCTAAAAGCAAAGGTGTCCGCCGTGAGGCGGAATCTGAAGGAAGCTAGAGGCAAACACTTGCACTGACGAACAGGAATCTCATAAGAAGGCTGGTTTGGGATGGACGAGCTTGCAAAACAAAGTAAAGTCCGATACTGCCCGAATCCCATACAGTAAATGAGGCAGTGACATGAGTGGAAGGTTATCGCGCCTTACCCGGGGAGGTCTGTCTAGCGACAGGAGTCGTAGTAATAACGAATAGACAGAAGTCAGCCGAGGTCATAGTAGGGAAAATGTACCGAAGGACCGAACAATACTCATACAAAGTATAGATTGGAGGTTAGAGGAGACGAAGACTACAGAAAACAGCCGTAAAGGCTGGCAATCTACAGAGGGATAAGGTGGAACCAAAAGTGTATGTAGATGTGTAGAGTCATCCTCTAGGTCAAATGAAAGAAATGTATCGTAAGTCTTCATCTTTGATGGAGCTCGTCGTAAGAAAAGAAAATTTAAGCACAGCTGTTACAATGGTTAGACGCAATAAAGGAGCAGCTGGTGTAGATGGTATGGATGTGGATGAAGTGGAAGCTCACATTGAGAAATGGTATGAGCCACTAAGGAAGAAATTACTTCAAGGGACGTACCAACCGCAACCGGTCAAACAAGTAGAGATTCCCAAGTCTAATGGCGATAAGCGTAAATTAGGAATTCCTTGTGCGCGAGACCGAGTGGTCCAACAAGCGATCCGACAAGTGATTGAACCCATTATTGACCCCCATTTCCTACCCCAAAGTCATGGCTTCCGTCTAAATAAAGGAACGCACACAGCTTTGAAACAATGCGTTGCCTATTATGAGGAAGGCTATAGAGTTGTGGTCGATTGTGATTTGAAGCAATGTTTTGATACGTTGAACCATGATAAACTCATGTACCATTTGGAACAATTCATTCAAGATAAAGCGATTCTCAAGGTTATTCGTAAGTTCTTGATGAGTGGTGTTATTGACCTGTCTGGCGAATACGTAGAAAGAAAGACCGGCGCACCTCAAGGAGCGGTCCTATCGCCCCTTCTCTGCAATGTTTACTTACATGAACTGGATAAAGAACTTGAGAAAAGAGGCCATCAATTTGTTCGTTACGCTGATGACTTCGTCATCTATGTGAAATCAAAACGTGCGGGCGAACGTGTTCTGAAAAGTGTGACACGCTTTATTGAAAAGGATCTTAAATTAATTGTCAACCAAGACAAGAGTCAAGTAGGGTCGCCGACCCGTTTAAAATTCTTGAGCTGTCTGATGATGAAAGTCAATGGAATCTGTCGTTTTATTCCTACCAAAGAAGCCAAGAAGAAATTCAAAGCCGAATTGAAACGACGAACAAGTCGTAAGCGTGCGGGTGATTTTCGAACGATCATAAAGGAAATCAATCAAGTCACGCGTGGCTGGATAGGCTATTTCGGATTGGGATTTATTCGAGGGTTTATTCAAAAGGAAATTGAACCATGGTTACATCACCGCATCAGACAGCTCATCCTCAAACGCTGGAAAGCTCCCAAAACGAAAATAACGAAGTTATTATCTTATGGACTAGACGTAGATCACGCTAAAATGATTGGCTATTCCAGAAAGAAGTATTGGCGATTGTCCAAAACGTCTGAAGTTCATCGGACACTTACAAACGAAAGACTCCACCGATGGGGCTTAGTTTCACTAAGCGCCTTGGTAGAGTCTGCTTACGCAAGGTATTGAACCGCCGTATACGGAACCGTACGTACGGTGGTGTGAGAGGTCGACTAGCCAATTAATGGCTAGTCACCTACTCGATT
>NZ_AUIQ01000105.1 GCF_000423785.1 Tetragenococcus muriaticus DSM 15685
GTAATGGTCTTACCGTAAGAAACCTTGCATCTATTTTAACAAATAAATTGAATGAATGTTGGTAATCCAACAAATTAGCTATGATCAGGAGGCATTAAGTAGCATATTTAAAAATAGTTGAGGCACCAAAACTTGGGTAATACATACCATTCAAATTATCGTTAATTAATAAAGAACGAGTTTGTTGATATAGTGGAACAATCGCTGTATCCTCCTCAACTAATATTCTTTCTGCCTCGATCATCGCTTGCCAACGTGTTTCTGGATCATTTCCATAATCGTTAGAAATTTGATCTAATAATTCATTATAGTCTTCACTTTCATAATTTGTATTGTTTGGCGAGCGCAGTGATTCTAGGTAAGTCATAGGATCTTGATAATCAGGCCCCCAACGTCCCATTGCAAGCTCGTATTCACTGTTACTGGTTAATTCAATTGAGTTATTTAAAGGAACAGATTTAACTTCAAGTGTTAAACCAGGTAGTGCTTCTTGTAATTGATATTGAACGGCTTCAGCTACTTTTTTCTCATCGTCTTCATCGGAGGTCAATAGTTCGATAGTGATTTCATCACCAATTTCTTCTTTGGCTTTATCCCAATGTTCTTTGGCCTTTTCTTCATTAGATTCCATCAAAACTCCGGCGTCCTCACGGAAGTCTGCTTCAGTTTCTGGATTTTTAACAAAATCTTTTGGAATATAACCGTAACTCGCTGATGACCCATCTGCTAATACCTCATCGACTATACTTTCTTTATCAATGGCATAAGCTATAGCTTTCCTTACATCACTATTAGCAAAAATAGTGTCTTGATCATTTTTTTGTTGATTCATTTTAAAATAAAATATTTTTGAGTCAGGGACCTTTTGCAGATCTGGATTATCTTCGTTTTGTTTAACATGTTCACCGAAAATTTCCGCTTGATCTAATTCTCCACTTTGGAATAAATTAAATGAAGTCACTGCTTCTTTGATAACATCTACATGGACATTTTCCAATTGGACCTTATCCGCATCGTAATATTCTGGATTTTTTGTTAAATCCCATTCTATGGAGGACTGATCCCAATTCTCCATATTAAAAGCACCATTCGACAATATTTGTTCACTATTATTCCCATACTCTCTTCCTTGTTCTTCTACAAAAGCTTCATTTTGGGGGAAAAATGGAGGAAAAGTCATAAGTGATGTAAAATAAGGAACTGGTTTTTCCAATTGTATTTCTAGCTCTTTATCGTTAATAGCCGTAACACCTAATTCTTCAGGACTCATCCCGTCATTAATAATTTCAGCGCCATTTTCAATTGTTCCATCAAGTAAAAACATATAGTTTGCTTCATTTTCTGGACTTGCTAAACGTTGCCAAGCATAAACAAAATCATCCGCAGTGACTGGGTCGCCATTACTCCAATTGGCATCATCTCGTAGTTGAATTGTATAAGTTCTCCCATCTTCGGAAATTTCCGGCATATCTGTTGCTACGGCTGGAACAACTTCATTATCTTGGTCAATACGATATAAACCTTCAAAGACATGGACTTGCGCATTGATGCTCGCCGTATCTTGTGTGACAAGTGTATTCATAGAAGCGACTTCGTTACTTTCCATTAAGTTAACTGTTTGCTCGTTCCCATTTTCTGAACTGGTATTTTCTGCATTTTGCCCAGTTGTACAACCAACAAGAGTAGTAGTCATCATCAAACTCATCCAACCCCATACAATTTTCTTTTTCATTGAAGTTCCCCCTCGTAAAATATATTTATAAGCATCATCTCTGATGCAAACATTCTGGTTCTTTGAAAATAAAATAAATAACATT
>NZ_AUIQ01000106.1 GCF_000423785.1 Tetragenococcus muriaticus DSM 15685
AAGGGATATAAAAATGGACAGTAAGGGATATAAAATAAAGCATTTATATCTTTTGCTTTATAATTATGCTATACTTTTTTCGAGGTGGTTTTGTGAGTAATAATGTAGTTAGATATAATAATGGTTTTGATACCGTTCCTTTAAGAAATTTTACCCCAATTGAAATGAATATTTTTTGGTCGATCTGTTCTAAAATGAAACGTAAAGGTACGCAGGAGGTTACTTTTTCGTTTGAAACATTTAAAGAATTAGCTCATTATGATCGACGAGAAAAAGATAAGTTTTATACTTCTATGAAAAACATATCTGAAAAGTTGGGTACTTTAACTTATAAATTTGAAGATGAAAATATATTTGAGCAATTATGGTTGTTTCAACGTTTTGTGGTAAGAAAAGAAGAAGAAACAGTAACTATTCAAGCAAGTGATCGGTTTGAATTTATTTTAAATTCCATAGGTTCTAATTTTACACGTTTTGAATTAGAAAATATGACGCAATTATCTAGTGGCTATGTTAAAGAACTTTATAGACAATTAATGTCCCATAGAGATATTAATAAACGTAGTGGCGCTTGGTTCGTAAAAATAGAAGATTTTCGCTTCGCTTTAGATATTCCTCCTAGTTATCGTATGAGCGATATTAATCGCCAAATTTTTAAACAAGCAGAGAAAGAATTTTTAGCAAAAGATAAATATGGTCATCAAGTTTTTCAAAAATTTAGAGTTGAGAAAGTAAAAGCACATAAAGGAAATAAGATTGGCTCACTGCGCATTTATTTTAAAGAAGTCGATAATTTACCACATATTACTTTTCATGACTGGACACAGGAAGAGAACAATTAGAGCTATAGAAGATGGAAAATAATTAAAATTTGGCAGAGGGGTTAGTTATCAGCAAACAAGTTGCTCATAAGTAAGTGATTTGGTTGTGAGAGATTTATGATGGAATAGGAATGGATAAAAATATGACACATTTTTTGTTTTAATAGGTTAGAAGAGCAAGAGTAAAATGAGAAGGTAGGAGCAAGATGACAGATACAGCATTACTAGAACATATAAAGCGAGTAATTAGGTGTTTCCCAGAGTATTGGGAGCAAGATGCGTTACTTAAAAATAAGTTAATTGATGATATACGGTCCTATAAAACAACTGTTATTAAAGCATTATTAGCGAATGAACTTATCAAAGATACCTATTCACTAGAATTAGATGGTATAACTATTTTCAAGGTGGAAGACTTTGTGAGTATGCTGCGGTATAAGAATTACTGGGAAGATAGTTACACCAAGTACAGCAATGAAATTGGGTTGACCAATGATGGGAAATATCTAAACTATACAACAGATGTTGTGTTAGATTTTCCGCATAAGGATGGTGTACTGGAAGGCGGTATGACCAAAGAGGATGTAGGAAAGAGGGAGATATATTACCATAATGTGTTAGCCAAAAAGGAAATTGATACATTGTTAGCCCCGAAAGTGCTTTCCAATATGAAAAAATATAATGCAAATGGAGAACAAAACATAATAAAGTTTAACGATACAGATAACTTGATTATAAAAGGGAATAATCTTATTGCGTTACATACATTGAAAGAGCGATATGCGGGGAAAGTTAAATTGATTTATATTGATCCACCTTATAATACTGGGGGTGACAGCTTTAAATATAACGATAGATTTAATCGTTCTACATGGCTTACTTTTAATCGAGTAGGGCGAAATCAATCGCCCTCTCACGTCACCTGGACATACGGTTCCGTATCCGGCGACTCCATTATGAATATATGTTATGTCTATA
>NZ_AUIQ01000107.1 GCF_000423785.1 Tetragenococcus muriaticus DSM 15685
TTCTTGGTTGTATCGTTTTGTCATAAACGGACACCCTTTCATAAAATATTATAGTACTCTATAAAAATGTGTCCATGAATTTAACCTAACACCATAGTTTTAAATGAAACTAGAGTAAGAATAGCAAAAGAGCTCTAGATTTGAACAAAACTAGAGTAAGAATAACGAAGGAGCTCTAGATTTTGTCACATTATCTCATAACTTTATTCGTCTTATTTTTTCTCATGTCTTTTTTATCCTTGAATTTGCGTTATAATAAAATGCATAAGATATAAACGAAAAAGGAGGTTACTTTGGCTTTTTGCCAGATGACGGTATGGAAGACAAAACATTTCAACGGATTAAAGAATTAACAGAACTTCAAGGAACAAGTGGATTTGAACAAGATATACGAGCTTATATGAAAGAAGCAATGAACCCTCTTGTAGATGAGGTAGCGCAAGATGGATTAGGTGGTGTCTTTGGTATTCGACAAAATGAAGATACGACAGCGCCTCGCGTGATGGTTGCAGCACATATGGATGAAGTTGGCTTTATGGTGACTCAAATTACGGATCGTGGGTTGTTTGAAGTGACTCCTTTAGGTGGTTGGAATCCTTATGTGGTTTCTGCTCAAAGATTTACTTTAAAAACAGCAAAAGGAAACTACCCATGTATCTCTTCTTCTGTACCACCTCATCTTTTGCGTGGAAGTGGTGGACAACAATCTGTTCAAGTAACAGATATATTATTTGATGCAGGCTTTGAGGATAAAGAAGAGGCGCAAGCTTATGGGGTATGTCCTGGTGATACATTGGTGCCCGAAGTAGAAACCATAAAAACAGCCAATGGAAAAAATATTATCGCAAAATCTTGGGATAATCGCTACGGTTGCACGGTAGTTTTAGAAGCTTTAGAGGCCTTAAAAAATGAAAAATTAGGACATACGCTTATTGCTGGAGCTGATGTACAAGAAGAAGTTGGCTTGCGTGGCGTCAAACCTGCAGTGACTAAATTTAATCCTGATCTGTTTTTTGCAGTAGATTGTTCTGCAGCAGATGATACGAAAACGAAAAAAGGGACATTTGGACATTTAGGAGAAGGTACGTTATTACGTATTTATGACCCAGGCCTGATTATGTTACCACGTCTTAAAGAATATTTATTAGATACTGCAGAAACACATGATATTCCTTATCAATATTTTGTTTCTAAAGGTGGTACAGATGCAGGTAGCGCGCATACAGCAAATCAAGGGATTCCAAGTTCTGTCATCGGTGTTTGCGGTCGATATATCCATACACACCAAACGATGTTTAATATTGCTGATTTCGAAGCTGCACGAGAAATGCTCATTCAAGTATTAAAAGGTTTGGATAAGAGCACTGTAGAAACTATTGTGCAAGGAAAATAAGCTTTGATTTTTTGGTAAGGGCTAAGTGTAAAATTTATTGAGGTTCCCTCTAGACGAATAAAAAAGAAACCGTTACTCTATTCATTGGGCTGTGACAGGCACTAATGAACAAAGGC
>NZ_AUIQ01000108.1 GCF_000423785.1 Tetragenococcus muriaticus DSM 15685
TCAAAATCGACAGTAAAAATAGAAAATAACACGAACAACAACCCTGTTGACCGGCCCGATTAGTTATCCACAAATTTTTAGAAATCATTCAGGTATAAATATAATTTTACAAGACTTCTTTATTTATAAATATTTTTTGTTTGAAAATTGTTAAAATTTAAATTTCTTTAATGTTTACCTTTGCTAAAATCATAAAACCAACGAATATGGCATTTCCAGGTATTCAACCACTTTAGAAAGGAAATCAGCTGCAGGAGCACCATCAATTACTTGGTGATTAAATGTTAAGCTTAAAGGTAATTTTTGTTTTTGGACAACTTGACCTTCTTCATCAAGTACTAATTCGTTAAGCATAGACCCAACGCCTAAGATTCCTGTTTCTGGCGGATTCAAAATAGGGGTAAAGTATTCTGCGCCGCCTTTTCCTAAATTAGTGATGGTAAATGTCGAACCGCTATAATTTTTACTTTCTAACGTTCCTTGTTGTGTTTTTTCGATCCGATCATTTAAAGTCTTTCCTAACTCAGTTAGCGTCATTTTATCGGCATTTTGTACCACTGGAACAATCAATCCTTCATCCAGCGCTACCGCCATACCTAAGTGAACTTCAGCAAATTCTTCTAACTTTCCATCATGATATAAAGCATTCATTTTAGGAGCGTCCTGTAACGCTAAAATCGTTGCTTTAGATAATAGAGTGGTTATACTCATTTGCCCATCTGTTAATGGCATCCCAGCATTTTCTTTCATTTCTTTCCTGAAAGCCATCAATTGAGTCACATCAGCTTTTTGTTGAACTGTTATTTGAGCAGTATTTTGTAGGCTTGATGTCATGCGTTGAGCAATCGTTTTTCTCATACCAGTTAAACCAGCGCCTGCTGATGTCGTTGTCGTAGCTGTTACACTTTCTTCTTGAGGTTCGAACATTTCGACATCACGTCGCGTGATCCGTCCATTGCCACCCGTACCATTGATTTGAGAATAATCAATACCTTGTTCTTTAGCAACTTTCCTAGCTAACGGAGTAATAAAAATCCGATCGCCTTTTGCTTTTTTCTCTTTCGGTTTTACAGGTTCAGTTTTTTTGTCTGATGGTTCTTCTTCTGGAGTTTCTTCGGTTGTGTCTTCTCTTTCAGTTTTTGAAGGAACCTCTTCTCCTGGCTCGCCGATTAAACCAATGGCGTCTTTACAAGGAGCTACTTCACCGGTAGGAACTAATATTTTTATAAGTGTTCCTTCTTCTGGTGCTTCAACATCATGGCTGAGCTTTTCTGAGCTGATCGTACATACTGCTTCTCCTTTTTCAACTTGATCACCTTCATCTTTCAGCCAAGTATCTACTGTACCTTCTGTCATCGTTAAACCTAACGTTGGCATAATAATTTCTGTTGCCATACTTTTCGCCTCCTCGTAAAATATATTTATAAGCATCATCTCTGATGCAAACATTCTGGTTCTTTGAAAATAAAATAAATAACATTCATCAATAAAAGCTTTA
>NZ_AUIQ01000109.1 GCF_000423785.1 Tetragenococcus muriaticus DSM 15685
TATCTACCGAATTTGGTGTGCGAAACTTGAGTTACTTATATATCACAATGAAAAATATGTTTGAAAATTATGGTAGTGCCAGACAACAACGGGAATATCGTGCTGAACACCCAACAAAAAAAGACCGTGAAGAAGCATTTATCAATGGACTTAAAGGTGGACTACCTGAATCAATTAGAAACGCAGAAAATTATAAGTAGCCGTTAAAAGCCATAAAATGCCATATAAGCCACTTTATAGTTAAAACGACTAATTATCTGTTTGATATATAAAAATGGCTGAAACACAAAAATAAACGCCTTAATTGGCTTTTTAATAGCACCAGTATAAAATATAGAGAGAGGTAAGAACGTAAAATATTAAATGAGATTCAAAGCGAGTTAGCAAAAGTATGAAAGGAGTTTTTTAAATGGCACAAGCGATAAAAGAATCTGAACGAATTGAACAATTATTGGCTGACCCTTGGGCAGTCGATATTCAAGCAATTTGGGAACAAGCATTGCATAATCCTGATCCTGATAAGCGGAAGCTTTTTGACGCCTTACACACGTACGTTTTAGATAAGCGCCAGGAACAAATTATCAACGAAAAAAAGTTTGTAATTTAATATGAATGAACAAAGAAAATATATCATAGTAGCAGGAATAAATGGCGCAGGGAAAAGCACATTATATAGAGCGAGACCTGAATTATTTACTAATACGAAGCGCCTAAATGCTGACGAAATTTTACAGCAATTGGGTGGCGATTGGCGGAAAAATAGTGATAATATTAAAGCCATTCGATTAGAAGTTCAACAATTACATGAATCCCTTGAAAAAAGAAAAAGTATACATGTTGAAACAACTTTAGTAGGACATGCAAAATCACAGCTTAATTTAATTGATAAGGCACATCAAAATGGCTATGAAGTCACTTTGCTATATGTAGCAGTAAATAGCGCTGAAACGGCAATTAAGCGAGTAAATGAAAGAGTTGAATTAGGCGGGCATGGGGTAGAGCCAGAGTTAATCAAAAAGAGGTATAAACAATCTAACGATAATTTACCTAAAGTAGCTTATTACGCAGATAATGTTTTAATATTTGATAACAGTAAGCAATTTACGAGTGTTTATCAGAGAGAAAAAGGGATAGAAATAAAAAAAGAATTAAGTGATTATCCCTGGATTAGCCAGAACCTAAGTTGTTCAGAAATTGTTCAAAAAGATTTAAAAAAATTTGGGTTCTGTTGCAAAGTTTTCCCAAAAATCTATTTTAGTGTAAAATTGAGAAAAAAGACAGAGAGGACAGAGTAATGAATCATTTTAAAGGCAAAC
>NZ_AUIQ01000110.1 GCF_000423785.1 Tetragenococcus muriaticus DSM 15685
AGTTTTCAAAGGTCTACGTCTTTTGTTCTCTTTGGCGTTGCCGTAGCAACTTTTATATCTTATCAAGAGAATCAGTTATTGTCAATAACTTTTTTTAACAAAAATTATTTAACAGAAAATTTGCGACTTCATCAGTATATCATTTCGTTAATATAACGTCAATAACTTTTTTCAGTAGTCAAAATGTTCAATGAACAATCGACCTCAATTAATTTATCACGAATTTTATTAAGGATCAACAACAAAATAAAACTTTTTTCGTTTATTTATCCTCTTCTAGCAAAGAAAATAATCTTATATGCTCAACTTAGAAAAAAGGCATTCCTTCAATATCCATGCCCTGAATAATTTCGCGAAAGGTTTGAGCCTCTGCCCAATAATACTGATTAGGTAATTCTTCCCATTGTTGATGCTCTTGTGATTCAAAAACAAATAGAGGAACATTATTATCATAAATTTGCCCATTGGTTAATTCGACAAGGCGAATATTTTCAATATCAAGATCTACATCTTCTTTTAATAGCTGTAATATATTGGCTAAACCTGTTTGTTCCTCAGAAAAATTCGTAAAGGCCAAAGCAAGTTGATTATTCATCGTACGAATTAAAAACCTCTTTGAGCCATCTTCTAAATGAAGAATGACCGTTCCGGCAACTTTTTTATCACTCAATTGTTTCACCTCAAACAATTTTTAAACTTCCTAGCGGCATTTAGTTTAACATGAGCTACTGCCCTTTGTTAAGCCTTACTTTTTGAAAGCGCATCTATTGCTTCATCTATCCATTTAGGTAAGCGTTTTTCAATAGAACGAAAACCAATTTGTTGTTTTTTATCTGTAAAATACCGTTTTTTATGATAAGGAGGCCGTACAAATTGTTTTTCCAACGTACGTCTGGAAAGACTTATTTTTTGCGTATATTCATCGATATCAATAATTTGTACCTGTACTTGTTCACCTATTTGAACAATATCTTGAATTTCTTTGGTAAAACCCGATTGAATTTCTGATATATGGATAAGCCCCTGGGTATGGTTATCTAGAGAAACAAACACTCCGTAGTTTTGTACACCAGTAACCGTCCCTTCTAAAACATCTCCAATTTTATATGTCATAGCTTTCCCTCTTTTCTAAAATTTATTATACTAGGAAACAAAGGAAAAATGAAGATGAGAATTAACCACTAAAAAGCATAGTGGTAAAGAGTCAAGATAAAAAATGAATTTATTGTTACTCTACCACTAAAAAATAGGCGCACTGAACTAGGCCTATGCAAATCAAG
>NZ_AUIQ01000111.1 GCF_000423785.1 Tetragenococcus muriaticus DSM 15685
TCCAATATCCCACTGCCAAGAAAAACTTCTAGCAAGACGTTGCCAGCCCGTACCGTAAACCGACACAGGTAGTCGAGGAGAGTATCCTCAGGTGAGCGAGTGAACTCTCGTTAAGGAACTCGGCAAAATGACCCCGTAACTTCGGAAGAAGGGGTGCTGCTCGCAAGAGCAGCCGCAGTGACCAGGCCCAAACGACTGTTTATCAAAAACACAGGTCTCTGCAAAATCGTAAGATGACGTATAGGGGCTGACGCCTGCCCGGTGCTGGAAGGTTAAGAGGAGGACTTAGCGTAAGCGAAGGTCCGAATTGAAGCCCCAGTAAACGGCGGCCGTAACTATAACGGTCCTAAGGTAGCGAAATTCCTTGTCGGGTAAGTTCCGACCCGCACGAAAGGCGCAACGATTTGGGCACTGTCTCAACGAGAGACTCGGTGAAATTTTAGTACCTGTGAAAATGCAGGTTACCCGCGGCAGGACGGAAAGACCCCATGGAGCTTTACTGTAATTTGATATTGGGTGTCTGTAGCGCATGTACAGGATAGGTAGGAGCCGTTGAATACGGGACGCGAGTCTCGTAGGAGGCACTGGTGGGATACTACCCTTGTGCTAGGGCCACTCTAACCCGCGCCACTAAGCGTGGCGGGAGACAGTGTCAGATGGGCAGTTTGACTGGGGCGGTCGCCTCCCAAAAAGTAACGGAGGCGCCCCAAGGTTCCCTCAGAATGGTTGGAAATCATTCAACGAGTGTAAAGGCAGAAGGGAGCTTGACTGCGAGACAAACAGGTCGAGCAGGGACGAAAGTCGGGCTTAGTGATCCGGTGGTACCGCATGGAAGGGCCATCGCTCAACGGATAAAAGCTACCCTGGGGATAACAGGCTTATCTCCCCCAAGAGTCCACATCGACGGGGAGGTTTGGCACCTCGATGTCGGCTCGTCGCATCCTGGGGCTGTAGTCGGTCCCAAGGGTTGGGCTGTTCGCCCATTAAAGCGGCACGCGAGCTGGGTTCAGAACGTCGTGAGACAGTTCGGTCCCTATCCGTCGCGGGCGTAGGAAATTTGCGAGGAGCTGTCCTTAGTACGAGAGGACCGGGATGGACCTACCGCTGGTGGACCAGTTGTCGTGCCAACGGCATCGCTGGGTAGCTACGTAGGGCAGGAATAAACGCTGAAAGCATCTAAGCGTGAAGTCCCCCTCAAGATGAGATTTCCCTTTTCGTAAGAAAGTAAGATCCCTGAGAGATGATCAGGTAGATAGGTC